>NZ_DDHH01000121.1:0-51380 GCF_002338015.1 Rhizobium sp. UBA1881 | reverse complement strand
GCTCAGGATTTACGACAGCAGTTGAAAGGCAATCATGCCGACAATCGCGCCGACGGTGCCGAGAATCGTCTCCATCAGCGTCCAGGTCTTCAGCGTTTCCCCTTCGGTCGCGCCGGTAAAGCGGCCGAACAGCCAGAAACCCGCGTCATTAACATGGCTGATAATAATGGAGCCGCCGCCAATGCAGATTGAGAGCGCCGCCAGCTGCGCGCCGCTGTAGTGCAGCGGTTCGATAACCGGCATCACCAGCCCGACCGTCGTGAGGCAGGCAACCGTCGCTGAGCCCTGAATCACGCGCACCGCGCCAGAAAGGATAAAGCAGGCCAGCGCAACAGGCAGCCCCGCGCCGGTCAGCGCATGGCCCAGCACCGGGCCGACGCCGGAATCTACCAGCACCTGCTTGAACACGCCGCCTGCGCCGATGACCAGCAAAATAATGCCCGCGGGTTGCAGCGCGCTGCCGCACACCTGCATCACTTTCTCTTTATCCATGCCCTGACGGTAAGCCAGACCGTAAATCGCCACCAGACAGGCGAGCAGAATCGCCGTAAAAGGATGGCCGATAAACTCCAGCCATTCATACAGCGTAGAGCCTTGCTCGGTGAAGCGTGCGCCGATGGTCTTTAATCCTACCAGCATGAGCGGGAACAGGATCAATGCCAGGCTGAAGCCGAACGACGGCAGCTTCGCCGCGTCAACGTCCGGCTGGTGATCTTCCGGCGGCGCGCTAAAGGTCACGCGGCGCGCAATCAGCGAGCCAAACAGCGGACCGGCGATCAGCATGCCGGGGATCGCGGCGCAGAGCCCCAGCAAAATCATCCAGCCGAAATCGGCGTGCATCTGCGAAGCCAGCAGCATCGGCGCGGGGCCCGGCAGCAGAAAGGCCGCCGACGCCGCCACGCCGGCGAACAGCGGGATCACCAGCTTCACCAGGTTGTCATGGGTACGGCGCGCCACCGCAAAGGCGATACTGATCAACAGCACAACCGCCACTTCAAAGAAGAGCGGCAGCGCGCAGATAAGACCCGCGATGCCCATCGCATAGTGTGCGCGGCTTTCGCCGAAGGTTTTCAGCATGCGGATAGCGATCTGATCGACCGCGCCTGTCTCATGCAGGATTTTGCCGAACATCGCGCCCAGCGCGACAACAATAGCCAGAAAGCCCAGCGTGCCGCCCATGCCCTTCTGCATGGTGTCCGCGATCTTGTCCAGCGGCATGCCGGAACAGAGACCCGCACCAATCGAAACCAGCATCAGCGCGACAAAGGCGTGCATACGCGCTTTCATCACTAAAAAAAGCAGCAGCAGGACAGAGCCTGCTGCAGTTAACACCAGCGTTGCGGTACTCATGACTAACCCTTGTTGATGGCTTTCCCGATAGCCGCAACCGTAGCCGCAACAACCTCGTCAACGGAATGATTGATATCCACCGTCAGCACGTCCGGCTCGTCAGCGCCCGGCTCTTCCAGCGTGGCGAACTGCGTCACCAGCATTTGGGGTTTAAAGAAGTGGCCCTTACGCGCCTTCAGGCGTGACTCGATAGTATCGAAATCGCCCTTGAGGTAGATAAAGCGCAGATTGTCATTGCCCTGGCGCAGGATGTCGCGGTAACGCTTTTTCAGCGCGGAGCAGACGATAATGGAGATTGCCTGCGTACGCTGCATGGCGAACGCAGCGTCATTGAGCGCCTGCAGCCACGGCTGTCGATCGTTGTCGTCCAGCGGATGACCTTCGGCCATTTTTAAAATATTGGCGCGCGGATGGAGAAAATCGCCGTCGAGAAAAGCGGTATTGAGCTGGTGAGAAACCTGATTAGCGACAACGGATTTACCGCTGCCTGAAACGCCCATCAAAATAAAGACATGATGAGACGAGGATTGAGTGGTCATTTTTCTGCTCCGGCAGGTAAATTCGCCAATGTTACCGATAACAATAGTGGTTGCCATTGTGTTGAGCACATTACGGACTGGCAACCCTGTTTAGCCGGAAAAGCACGAAAGTGTGAGCTGACTCATAAAAACGCCAGATTCAGATGCTGCCGCCTTCGCTAATAGCAAAACCAATATCCAGCGGCGCGGAGACGCTGAAATCACCGCTGATGCGCGCCAGCAGCATGGCGGCCGCTTCACGTCCCATGCGTTCGCGCGGCGTCAGGACGGTGGCCAGCTTCGGCGTCACCACCTGACTAATATCATGGCCGTGAAATCCGGCGATCGCCATTTGCGTCGGCACTTTTAATCCCTGGCGCTGGCATTCGAACATGGCGCCGACGGCCAGGTCGTCGTTGGTGCAGAACAGGCTGTCGGTTTGCGGATAGCGACGCTGCGCCTCGCACAGCAACATACCGCCCGCGCTGAAAGAGGAGGCCTCTTCCATCATCACGCTACGCGGTTCCAGCCCCGCTTCGCGCATCGCTTTCTCATAGCCCTGCTGTTTCTGCAGGGTACGCTCATCGAGACGCGCCCCCAAATAGACCGTATGGCGATGTCCTTTGCTCAGTATGGCGTGAGTCATCTGACGCGCCGCTTCGACGTTATCGAATCCCACCGCCATATCAAGGCAGGGCGATACGCTGTCCATCATCTCAATCACCGGAATACCGGCCACTTCCAGCATGCGCAGCGTGGCAGGCGTATGGGTGCGCTCGGTCAGGATCACGCCGTCGATGTTCCAGCCCAGCAGCGAACGCAGCTGTAGCTCCTCTTTTTGCGGACTGTAGCCGAAATGGGCGACCAGCGTCTGGTAGCCTGCTTCATCCGTCACCGCTTCGATGCCGCGCAGAACGTCGGAGAAAACCTGATTGGTCAGCGAAGGCAGCAGCACGCCGATGGCGCGGCTGGTGGCGTTAGAGAGCATATCCGGCGCGCGATTGGGTATGTAGCCCAGCTCATCAAGCGCGACGGCGATCTTGTCGCGCAGCGGCGCAGAAACCTGCTCAGGATTGCGCAGGTAGCGGCTGACGGTCATTTTCGTTACGCCGACACGATCGGCAACGTCCTGTAATACCGGTCTTTTTTTCTTCATCGTAAGCGCCCAGGGTCACAATTACGACGAGTCTATCACTATTCGACCGCAGATTTGTAAGCAGGGCGCGACAGTGCGCGCCCCGTCACCGCTTAGACCGGCGGCAGATCGAACAGCAGCACTTCCGCGTCGCTGCTGGCCTCAATCATCAGGCTGGCTTCATCCCAGATGGCAAAAGCGTCGCTGACGCCGGCGGTTTCGCCGTTGACGCGGATATCGCCTTTGACGACCTGAATCCAGACGCGGCGTCCCGTTTCAATCTCGACGGCATCTTTTTCGCCCGCGCTGAATACCCAGCGCGACAGTGTCATATCCTGATAGACCTTCAGCGAGCCTTCGCGCGCGTCCGGCGTCAGCACAAACTGGCGGCCTTTTACGTCGGGAAAACGGCGCTGAGCGTAACGCGGCTCAATGCCTGTGCGCTCTGGAATAATCCAGATCTGATAAAGGTGCAGCGGGTCGTTGCTGCTGGCGTTGTACTCAGAGTGACGCACGCCGGTACCCGCACTCATGATCTGAAATTCCCCTGCCGGGATCTGCTCTTTATTCCCCATGCTGTCCTGATGCTCTACGGTGCCGGAAAGCACGTAGGTCAGGATCTCCATATCTTTATGGGGGTGAGTGCCGAAGCCCTGCCCGGCAGCAACGATATCTTCGTTAATGACGCGCAGCGCCGAGAAACCCATAAAATTCGCATCGTGATAGCTGGCGAAAGAGAAAGTGTGCCAGCTATCAAGCCAGCCGTGGTTAGCGTGACCGCGTTCTTCTGCTTTGCGTAAGTAGATCATGTTCAGTTCTCCTCAATGTTTTAAAACAGTCTGAACCTGAGCCGAACCTATTGATAGCTGAAAAACTTCACGCCTCTGTTCAAAAATAGTGAACAAGCGTGGAGAGGATGGTGAGCGCTGCTGAATGAGCTAACAGGAAAGCGGGATAAAAAAAAGCCAGCACCCGGCTGGCTAAAAAATACTGGAAGCAATGTGAGCAATGTCGTGCTTTCCGGTTTGTCTGGCGACGTCCCGAGAACACATCGCAATAATAATCATTATCATTCGCGTCTGTAAAGCCTTTTATGATCTTTTCTGTTGATTATTAATAAGGTTTCCTTGATGTTTGAAGGGTTTTCCGCCCACACAAGGAGCAAGAAGATGAGCGAGATTGTTGTTCGACACGTAGCGCCTGATGATGCTGCCGCCCTGCTGCATATCTACAGTCAGCCGGACACCATGGCGAATACGCTACAGCTCCCGCTACCTTCGCTGCAAAAATGGCAGGAGCGGCTAAACCATCTTTCTCCGACGAGACATCCGCTGGTCGCCTGCATTGAAGGAAAAGTTGTCGGACAGCTGACGCTGGACGTCATCGCCACGGCGCGTCGCCGTCACTGCGCCACCCTGGGCATGGGGGTCGATCAGGATTATCGCAACCGCGGCGTCGGCAAAGCGCTGCTCGGCGCGGCGGTGGATCTCTGTGATAACTGGCTACAGGTCACGCGCATGGAGCTGACGGTGTTTGCCGACAACCCTGCCGCCATCGCTTTGTATCGCCATTTCGGTTTTGAAATCGAGGGGACGGCGAAGGGATTTGCTATGCGGCAGGGCGAAATGATCGATACGCACTATATGGCGCGGCTGAAATAGAAAACGGGGCCAGACCGCTGGCCCCGTCTGTTTCTCTGGCTTAATACCCGGCGCTCAAATCTCCCGGGGTACGCGGGTCCGATGCACCGTACAGCGTGCCGTCCGGCCCAATCATAATGCTCTGCGTACTGCCCATCGCAGGCAGCACCTTCACATGCTGACCCTTATTCTCCAGCAAACGCAGCGTATCGGGGCTGAACCCTTTCTCAACGCGCAGCTGATCCGGCAGCCACTGATGATGGAAGCGCGGCGCACTGATCGCTTCCGCGACGTTCATCCCGAAATCGACACTGTTCACCACCATTTGCAGCACGGTGGTAATAATGCGGCTGCCCCCCGGACTGCCGGTGACCAGCCAGGTTTTACCCCCTTTCGCCACAATGGTCGGCGACATCGAAGAGAGCGGACGCTTGGCAGGCTGCACCGCGTTCGCTTCGCCACCAACTAAGCCGTAAACGTTCGGCGTACCCGGCTTCGCGGAGAAGTCATCCATCTCATTATTCAGCAGAATGCCGCTGTTGCCCGCCACGATGCCGCTGCCGAAATTGGTGTTAAGGGTGTAAGTTACCGCTACTGCCGTGCCCTGCTTGTCTACCACCGAGAAGTGCGTGGTCTGGTTGCTCTCATAAGGCTCCAGCTTGCCGGGCTTGATCTCGCTCGACGGACGCGCTTTCGCCACGTCAATCTGCTGCGCGATCGACTTTGCGTAGGCTTTGCTGGTCAGCGCCTGCCAGGGCACCTTTACAAAATCGGGATCGCCGAGGTACTCCGAGCGGTCAGCATAGGCGTACTTCTCCGCTTCGGCGATAACCTGCATCGCGTCGGCGCTACCAAAGCCCATTTTCGCCAGATCGAAATTTTCCAGGATATTAAGGATCTGCACGATATGGATCCCGCCCGATGAGGGCGGCGGCATAGAAAAGACCTCATAGCCGCGATAAGTGCCGCTGACGGGCTTACGCTCGACGGCGCGGTAGGCCGCCAGATCCGCTTTGCCGATCAACCCGCCGTGCTGCGCCATCTCACCGGCGATCTCGTCAGCGATTTCGCCCTTATAAAAAGCGTCCGGCCCCTGCTGCGCAATCAGCTGCAGACTGTGGGCGAGGTTTTTTTGCACCAGACGATCGCCTGTCTGCCACGGGGTGCCGTCAGGTTTAAAGAAGATCGCTTTACTGTTGGGGTGAGCGAGCAGCACCTCTTTGCCGTAGGTTTTCAGATCGTCCGCCAGCGCGTCGTTGACGATATAGCCGTCGCGCGCCAGCTTAATCGCCGGGGCCAGCAGCGTGCTGAGCGGCAGCGTGCCATATTTTTGCGCCGCCAGCGCAAAGCCCGCTACGCTGCCCGGCGTGCCGGAAGCGAGGTGCGACGTCAGCGACAGCTTGCTGTCGGCGTTGCCCTGCTTGTCGAGGAACATATCGCGTGAGGCGCGGGCCGGCGCCATTTCACGGAAATCGATAGAGGTGGCGCGACCGGAAGCGGTGCGCAGCAGCATAAAGCCGCCGCCGCCGAGATTACCCGCCTGCGGGTGGGTAACCGCCAGCGCGAAGCCGACAGCGACGGCGGCGTCCACCGCATTGCCGCCCTGCCGCAGGATATCCACGCCCACCTGCGTCGCCAGCGCATCAACCGAGGCGACCATGCCGTGCTGCGCTCTGACCGGATGAAAGGTATCATCCTCGACGCCATAGGAGACGGGCGGCGCGCTGGCAGGCGCGGCATCGGCGACGCTGACTACCGTTAAACTCATCATCACAGCCCAGCCAAGCTGGCGTATATTTCCTCGCATCATCATCATCCCTCTACCCTTTTCAGTTATTTACATTTGTTATCACGCAGGCAAGTCTTTACAAGAACAACTAAAAAATAACATCTAAGTCAAATTCGGTGCGTTCCTGGGAGAGAAGTTTGTGAGGTTGCTAAACTTATAGCTGCGGCCATGGCAGATCAGATGCCGTTAAGGCCGCCTGACGGAGGAAGTTACATGAAAAAATGGTTAATCGTTTTTGCCGCACTGCTGCCGCTTAGCGGTATGGCTAATATGCTGAACAATACTAATCAACCTAATCAGCCGGGCTACAACCCGAGCCAGCAGCGTATGCAGACGCAGATGCAAATCCAGCAGCAGCAACAGCAGGGCAAACTGCAGCAGGATCAGCAGCAACAGACGCAGCAGATACAGCGGAAACTACAGGAGCAGCGGAGCAGCGGAGCAGCGCCCAGCAGCGCGTGATTAATGCGCAGCCGGGACAGCAGCAGAACCGTAATTAACGGAAGTCGGGGCCGATGATGTCGATGCGATCGGTGCAGATGGCGTCAACGCCCCATTCCAGCAGCGTACGCGCCCGGTCAGGATCGTTCACCGTGTAGACCAGAATATGCAGACCGGCGGCCTTCAGCGCCGAGACGCGCTCTGCGTCGAGCAGCTTATGGTTAAGGTGAATTGAGACACAGGCGAGCGCCGCGGTTTTTGTTTGCCACTCCTCATCCCACTCATCCAGCAGCAGGCCACGCGGCAAGTCGGGCTCCGCCTGCATTGCCGCCTCCAGCGCCTCATAAGAGAACGACGACAGCAGCGGCGCAGTCATCCCCTGCCACAAACGCTTCGCCGCATGGGCGATGGCGCGGCCGGTTTCCGCTTCGCTGCCGGTAGTGGGTTTAATTTCAATATTCGCCATCATGGCATGCTGCCGACAGCGCGCCGCGACGTCGGGAAGCAGCGCCAGCGGTTCCCCGTCAAACGCCTTGCCGAACCAGCCGCCCGCGTCGAGCTGCGCCAGTTTTTCCCACGGCAGATCGCCCGCTACGCCCCAGCCGTTGCTGGTGCGATCGAGCGTATCGTCGTGCAGCAGGAAAATCTGCTTATCCTGCGACAGCTTAGCGTCGAACTCGATCATGGTATGACCCAGCTCCGCGCCGACGTCGATCGCCGCCAGGGTATTTTCCGGGGCCAGTTTGCCGCCGCCGCGATGGGCGACGATATGAGGATAGGGCCAGCTGTGTGTGTTCATTCCAGACGCTTTCCGGTAGTTGAATCGAAATAGTGTAACGCATCCGACGGCAGATGCAGCCACAGCGTGCTGCCCGCCTGCGGCCGCTCGCTGTGCGGCAGACGCACCACCAGCGGCGTCTCGCCGATGCGCCCGTGCGCCAGATTGTCCGCGCCGAGCAGCTCCAGCGTCTCTACGCGCAGCGGAATGCCATCGCGCTCATGCGGGCTGACCTGCACATGCTCTGGACGAATGCCGAGCGTGACGGCGCGATTAGCCCACTTCGCTTTGCTATCGCCGAGCGGCAGAGAGTGCGAGTTATCGATATTGAAGCGCGTACCGTCGCTGCCAATCTGGCCGACCAGCAGATTCATCGCCGGCGCGCCGATAAACGAGGCGACGAACTGGCTGGCGGGACGCTCATAAATGTCTACCGGCGTGCCGATCTGCTCGACAAAACCTTTGTTCAGTACCATCACGCGCTGCGCCAGCGTCATCGCCTCGACCTGATCGTGCGTCACATAGAGGCTGGTGGTTTGCAGACGGCGATGCAGCTGCTGAAGCTCAAGCCGCATCTGCACGCGCAGGCGCGCGTCCAGGTTGGAGAGCGGCTCGTCGAAAAGAAACACCGACGGCTCGCGCACGATAGCGCGTCCCATCGCCACGCGCTGGCGCTGTCCGCCGGAAAGCTCGCGCGGACGGCGGCTCAGCAGCTGATCCAGCTCCAGACTGCGCGCCGCCTCCAGCACGCGCAGGCGGATATGCTCTTTGCTCATCCCGCGGATCTTCAGCCCGTAGGCCATGTTCTCTTCTACCGTCATATGCGGATAGAGCGCGTAGTTCTGGAACACCATGGCGATGCCGCGATCTTTCGGCTCCATCTGGGTGACGCGCTTGTCGTCGATATAGATATCGCCGGAGGTGACGCGCTCCAGCCCCGCCACCATGCGCAGCAGCGTCGATTTGCCGCAGCCGGAGGGACCGACCATCACCATAAATTCGCCGTCATTGACGGTGACGTTAAGCGGCTGAATGATTTGATTCTTGCCGTCGTAAGACTTGGTTACCGCCTGAAGGGTTACGCCTGCCATGCTTATTTCTCACTCTCGACCAGGCCACGCACGAACGCGCGCTGCATGACCAGCACCACCACCACCGGTGGGATCAGGGTTAATAACATTGCCGCCATGACTTCGTTCCACTGCGTCGGCGATCCGCTGGTAGAGATCATGCTTTTGATCCCCGCTACCGCGGTGCTGAGCGAGGCGTCGTTGACGATCAGCAGCGGCCAGAGATACTGGTTCCAGCCGTAAATAAAGGTGATAACGAAAAGCGCCGCGAGGTTAGTTTTCGACAGCGGCAGCACGATATCCCAGAAGAAGCGCATCGCGCTGGCACCGTCGATGCGCGCCGCCTCGATTAGCTCGTCCGGCAGCGACATAAAGAACTGGCGGAACAGGAAGGTCGCCGTGGCCGACGCCATCAGCGGCAGCGTCAGGCCGCTGTAGCTGTCGAGCATATTGAGGTTGGAAATCACCTGTACCGTCGGAAAGATACGCACCTCGACCGGCAGCATCAGCGTGATAAAGATGAGCCAGAAAAAGAGCGTGCGCAGCGGAAAGCGGAACCAGACCAGTGCAAAAGCGGAGAGCATCGACACCGTGATCTTGCCGACGGTGATGCCGAACGCCATGATCAGGCTGTTAAGCAGCATCAGGCTAAAAGCCGGGCCGCTGCCGTTAACGCCCTGCGTCCAGATGCGCGAGATGTTCTCCCACAGATGGGTTCCCGGGATGAGCGTCATCGGCACCTGATAGACCGCTTCGTTATCCAGCGTGGCGGCGACAAAGGCGACGTAGAGCGGAAACAGAATAGTGAGCACGCCCAGCACCAGCAGCGTGTGGCTGAAGATATCCAGCCCGCGACGGTTTTCAATCATTGGTACTGTACCTTACGCTCAACGAAGCGGAACTGAATAACGGTCAGGCCGATAACCAGCAGCATCAGCACTACCGACTGGGCCGCCGAAGAGGAGAGATCCAGCCCGGTAAAACCTTCACGATAAATTTTGTAGATAAGCGTAGTGGTCGCCTGCACCGGACCGCCGCCGGTCGCGGCGTCAATAACCGGGAAGGTGTCGAAGAAGGCGTAGATCAGGTTCACCACCAGTAGGAAAAAGCTGACCGGCGTAATTAGCGGCAGCGACAGATTGAAGAAGCGCCGCACCGGACCGGCGCCGTCGATCGCCGCGGCTTCCACCAGCGATTTCGGAATCGACTGCAGCGCCGCGAAAAAGAATAAAAAGTTGTAGCTCATCTGCTGCCAGATCGAGGCCACCACGATCAGGAACATCGCCTGGCCGCTGTTCTGGGCATAGTTCCAGTTGTAGCCAAGCTGGTTAAGGAGATGGCTAATCAGGCCGAGGCCGGGATTGAACAGAAACATCCACAGCACCGCCGCGACCACGGGCGCCACCGCGTAAGGCAGCAGCAGCAGCGTCTGGTAGAGTTTGCGCAGCCGAATAACGTAATCCACCAGCGCCGCCAGCAGCAGCGACAGCACCATGCCGCATACCGTCACCAGGGTGCTGAAGACGATAGTGGTCCAGAAGGCGTCGAGGTAGTAGCTGTCCTGAAACAGACGCCTGAAGTTTTCGAAGCCGACAAAGGTGCTGGAGATGCCGAACGGGTCAAGGCTCTGCAGCGAATACCACAGGGCTTCGCCCGCGGGCCAGAGGAAAAAGATAGCGGTAATCAGCAGCTGCGGCAGCACCAGCAGATAGGGCAACAGACTGGTGCGGAACACCGGGCGAGATGAAGACATAGCGTACTCTGTCTGAGAAAGAGAACAGGGTCGGCGCGCGCCGACCCTTTTACCGAACGGAATTACTTCACTTGCTGTTCAAAGCGGCGCAGCAGCTCGTTGCCGCGTTTCACCGCGTTATCCAGCGCTGCCTGCGGCGACTGTTTGCCGGTCCAGACGCCTTCCAGCTCCTCGTCGACCACGGTGCGGATCTGCGGCATATTGCCCAGACGCATGCCTTTAGTGAACGGCAGCGGATCTTTGTTCAGCATCTGACGCGTCGCGATATCCGCGCCAGGGTTCTTGTCATAGAAGCCCTGCTGCTTGCTCAGCTCGTAAGCCGCGGTGGTGATCGGCAGGTAGCCGGTTTTCTGGTGCCATTCGGCAGCGATTTCCGGCTGCGCGAGGAACTGCATAAACTCCGCGACGCCCTTATAGGTATCGGCGTTTTTGCCCTTCATCACCCACAGGCTGGCCCCGCCGATAATGGCGTTCTGCGGCGCGTTCGGCACGGTTTCGTCATACGGCATCATGCCGACGCCGTAGTTGAATTTGGCGTAGTGCTTGATATCCGCCAGCGAACCAGAGGAGGCGGTAGTAATACCGCAGTCGCCGTTATAGAACTTGGCGGTGGACTCGTCTTTACGGCCAAAGTAGGTGAAGTCGCCTTTCTTGTTCATATCCTCCAGCATCTGGATATGGCGTACCTGCACCGGCTTGTTAAATTCCAGCACCGCATCGGTGCCGTCGAAGCCGTTGTTTTTGCTGGCGACCGGCAAGGCGTGCCAGGCGCTGAAGTTTTCGATCTGGATCCAGCCCTGCCAGCCGCTGGCGTAGCCGCAGGTCAGGCCCGCTTTACGCAGCGCGTCGGCATCTTTCGCCAGCTCCTGCCAGGTTTTCGGCGGCTGGTCGGGGTTCAGGCCCGCTTTTTTAAAGGCGTCCTTGTTGTAGTAGAGCACCGGCGTGGAGCTGTTGAACGGCTGAGAAATCAGATGGCCGCTGGCATCGCTGTAGTAGCCCGCCACGGTCGGCACGAACTGTTTTTCGTCAAAGGGGATGCCCGCGTCCTGGAAAACCTGATGCACCGGCACGATCGCCTTCGAGGCCATCATGGTTGCGGTGCCAACTTCGTAAACCTGCAAAATGGCTGGCGCTTTGCCGGAACGTACCGCTGCGATGCCTGCCGCGAGGCTCTGCTCGTAGTTACCTTTGTAGGTTGGAACAATTTTATAGTCGGGATGCGCCTGGTTAAAACGTTGCGCCAGAGAGTCGACTTCTTTGCCTAACTCGCCCTCCATAGAATGCCAGAAAGGAATCTCAGTGGCGGCCAGCGCATTGCCGCTGATAGCCAGGCCCAGAACCGCACTCATCAGGCTACGACGAAAAGTAAACACGGACATAGAATTTTCCTGTGCAGGTAGGTACGCGCGATATCACGCATTTTTTGTTCGCGGTGTAACATGACACGGGGAAATGACGGATTAATAACAGATAAATGACAGCCGTATGACGGCAAGATGAAAGGGTTTAGCTGACCTTTTTAACAGACTACAGCCGCGGGCCATTGGCGACGCAGCCAGATTACGGACGGCCAGGGCACAGTCACCGGAGCGTACATGCAGTACGCGAGGATGACGAGCGCTGCCCAACCGCAATCTGGCAAGCCAGCCAGCCCTAGGCGCCTAAATAGGCGCTGCGGACGGCTTCGTTGGAGAGCAAGGCTTCCCCGGTATCTTCCAGCACCACATGGCCGTTTTCCAGCACATAGCCGCGATCCGCCAGCTTCAGCGCCTGATTGGCGTTCTGCTCCACCAGGAAGATAGTCATCCCCTCTTTGCGCAGCTGTTCGATGGTGTCGAAGATCTGCTGGATAATAATCGGTGCCAGTCCCAGCGAAGGCTCATCCAGCAGCAGCAGACGCGGCTGGCTCATCAGCGCGCGGCCGATCGCCAGCATCTGCTGCTCGCCGCCGGAAAGCTGGTTGCCGAGATTGCGGCGGCGTTCCTTCAGGCGTGGAAACATATGATACGATTCTTCGAGCGCCGTCTTCGGCCGCCCCTTCAGGCCTACAAAGAGGTTTTCCTCGACCGTCAGCGTTGGAAAGATGCAGCGTGCCTGCGGCACGTAACCCAGCCCTTGGTGCGCTCGCGCCGCACTCGGTATGGCCGTGACATCGGCAGAGCCTAGCTTGATACGACCGTCGTAGCGTTTAGTCTGCCCGGCAAGGGTGGCGAGCAACGTGGTCTTGCCCATGCCGTTACGGCCAAGCACCGCGAGCCGCGCGCCGGCTGAAACCGAGAAGGAAACATGTTCAAGGACGCGCGTCGGACCATAACCCGCCGACAGGTTTTCGACCTCAAGCGACGTGGCTGGCATTGGCATAGCTCCCGAGATAGGCTTCGCGCACGCGGGCGTCCCTGGTGACATCGGCAGGCGAGCCATCGAAAATGATGGCGCCGGCGGCGAGCACAATCACACGCTTGGCGAAGCGAAAGACAAGGTCCATGTCGTGCTCGATCATTAGCACGGCAAGATCGGCAGGCAGGTCTGCCAACGCCTGTTCGATACGACCGGTGTCGCTCTGTGGCACGCCGACGGCTGGTTCGTCGAGCAGGAGAACCTTAGGCTTAAGCGCCATGGCGACGGCGATCTCCAGCAGGCGTTGCTGGCCGTAGGCGATCTCGTTGACCTTGCGGTGCATCAGGTTCTCGAGGCCCAGCGTGTGCAGCATGCCGGTCACCTCATCCATGACACCAGGCATCGACAGGAAGTTGCCGAACATGCGGCCCGTCCGTCCGTCTCGCTGCAGGATGGCGAGCGCGACGTGCTCGGCGGGCGTCATGTCCTGGAAAAGCCGGGTGACCTGGAACGAGCGGACCAGCCCGCGCTTGACGCGGCCGGCCGCATCCACCCGGGTCACGGTCTCCCCGCCCAGGCGGACATCACCGGAATCGGGCGCCAGATTGCCGGTGACCAGATTGACGAAGGTGGTCTTGCCGGCGCCGTTCGGTCCGATCAGTGCGACGCGATCACCTGGATACATCGAGATCGAGACGTCGTTGGTAACGGCCAGGCCGCCGAAGGATTTCTTCAAATTGGAGACTTCGAAGACGGCGTTCATTCAACTGCCTCCGAACGTCGCGATAGCAGGCCGGCGGCTGTGCCATAGATACCCCTCGGTGCGAAAAGAACGACGAGGATCAAAAGCGCGCCCACCATAGTCAGCCAGTGGAAAGGGTTGGCGGCCGACACGTAATCCTCAAACAGTATGAAGATGACCGTTCCAGAAAGTGCTCCAAACAGCGAGCCAGTGCCGCCGAGCACGAGCATGACGAGGCTTTCAGCCGAGAGAGTGAACGAAAGGCTGTCGAGGCCGACGACCTGCGTCGAAATTGCGGTAAGGGCGCCGCCGACCCCGGCTACCGCACCCGATATCACATACATCTTCATCAGTGCGACCTTCGGCGATGCGCCCATCGCCTTGATGCGCAGCGGGTCTTCCTTGATGCCACGGCAGAGCATGCCGAAGGGAGAGCGCACCAGCAGGCGCAGCAACATGAAAACGACAAGTAGCAGCACGACGCCGAATACATAGGCGGTGTGGCCATAGAGATCGAACTCGAAATAGCCGAGCAGAGGATCGGCGGAAATGCCGGCGAGCCCGTCGCTGCCGCCCGTCCAGGAGGAGGCCTTGTTGGCCAACTCGTGGAAGAGGTTAATCAGCGCGATCGAAAGCACCAACTGAGGCAGCCCATGAGCGCGCAAAATGACAGCGCCGCAGATCAGCCCCGCGACCGCGCCGCCCAAGATCCCTGCCAGCGTCATCAGCAACGGATCGGTGACGCCGTAATGGGCGGAGACAATCCCGGCGGCATAGGCGCCACTGCCAAACAGGGCGGCATGGCCAAGCGTGGCAATGCCGCAATATCCGGTTACAAGGTCGAGCGACAGCACCAGTAGCGCAATGGCGATGAAGCGGGTCAAAAGCGCTAGGTTGTCGGGAAACAGTACGTAGCCGATGCTGGCAAGCACTATGATCGCGGCGATACCCGCGAGATCGCGACCCAAGGAGCGGTGGCGTCGGGAAGCGGCGGCGGTGGAGTTGGTGTTCATCGCGAGCGTCATCCTATTTTGTTCTTCCGGCGAAGCCACGCGGGAAGATGCAGATGATGGCGATGACGGCGAGGTAGAAGAAGAATTCGCCAAACTCGGGCATCAAATAGCGACCGGTCGTATCGATGCCGCCAAGCACCAGACAGGCAATCAATGCGCCGGGGATTGAACCGGCGCCGCCGACCGAGACGACGACCAGGAAGGTGACCATATAGCGCAGCGCGTAGTAAGGCTCGACTGGCAGCAGCTCTGCTCCGACAACACCCCCGAAGGCGGCGAGGCCGACGGCGACAGCAAAACTCAGCGCGTATATGATTTCAGTCTTTACCCCAAGTGCCGCCGCCATCGCGGCGTTGTCCACGGACGCGCGTAACTTCACCCCGAAGCTCGTGCGTTCGATCGTGAACCAAAGTGCTACGGCGACGCCAAGGCCGCAAACGATCGCGAAGAGCCGGTGAACCGGGATGGTGCGGAAGCCCAGATTGGCGGAGCCCTGTAGGGCTTCAGGCAGCGGAATGGTTTTCAGCGTCGGCCCCATCGCATAGTTGGCGATGCCGATGATGCAAAAGGTGATGCCGATCGTCATCAGCACCTGCGTCAACTCAGGCGCCCCGTAGATGCGGCGATAAAGGAAACGCTCCATCGGAATGGCAATGATGATCGTGCCGACCACGGCGGCGATGACGCCGATGCCATAACCAAGCCCAAGGTCGCGCACCGCATAGGAGGCAATATAGCCACCGATCATCGCAAAGGCGCCGTGCGCGAGGTTGACGACCCGCATCAGGCCCATGGTCACCGAAAGGCCGATCGAGATCACGAACAGCACCATGCCATAGGCGAGCGCGTCGACGGCTATGCTGAAGACAGTTTGCATGGGTTCGGTATGGTCCTTGTTATTGGCAGGCGGCGATCAAGATAGCGAGGCGCCCGCGGGCCCCATCCGCCTGCCCGCACCTTCTCCCCAGGGGAGAAGGGATTTCTGAGTTAGCCACTCGTTCTCCTCTCCCCAGCGGGGAGAGGGTATGGTGAGGGGGCTACGGACGCAAAGGCCCGCCGGCTGCGTTGCTCACTTCATAGCAGCAAGGCCCGGATCGCCCTGCTTCTCGAAGGTCTGGATTTCCTTGTTGATGAACTTGCCGTCGTCACCCTTGGCAACCTCGCGCAGATAGATGTTCTGCGTGATGTGGCGGCTCTCGGGATCGATGGAAACAGGACCGCGCGGGCTGGTCCAGGTAAGGCCCTTGACCGCGTCGACAGCTTTTTGCGCATCCTGCTTGCCGCCGGTCGCTTCGATCATCTTGTAGATGACATGCATGCCGTCATAGGCGCCGACAGCAGGGAAGGTGAGTTCCGCCGGGTTACCGATCGCCTTGTTGGCCGCCTCGACGAAAGCCTTGTTCTCAGGGGAATCGTGCGAGACAGCGTAGTGGAAGGTGGTGAGCATGCCGAGTGCCGCATCGCCGAGCGCCGGCAGATCGGATTCCTGCGTCAGGTCGCCGGGGGCGAAGAGCTGGATATTGGCGCCCTTCAGCCCGTTCTCGTTATAGGCCTTGACGAAACCGAGCGTCGTCGGGCCTGACGGCAGGAAGGCGAAGACGCCCTGGGCGCCGGAATCCTTGATGCGCTGCATGATCGGGCTGAAATCGTTGGTCGCAAGCGGCATGCGGATCGCCTCGACGACTTCGCCGCCCGCCTTCTCAAAGCCCGCCTTGAAGGCGTTTTCGGCGTCGACGCCTGGTCCGTAGTCGCTGACTACCGAGATGATCTTTTTGACGCCCTTGTCAAAGGCAACCTGCGCCATCGGTGTCGATGTCTGCCAAGTGGTAAACGAGGTGCGCACGACCAGCGGGCTCTTTGTGACGATAGCAGAGGTCGCAGCGTTCATGACCACCAGCGGCGTATTGGCCTGCTTCAGGATCGGCGTGACGGCCATCGCATCAGGGGTGAAATAGAAGCCAGCCAGATACTGGACCTTTTCCTTGACCACCAGCTCCTGGGCGAGCGACTTCGACTGCGCGGGGTCGGCGGCCGGGAGGTCGCGATAGATGATCTCGACCGTGTTATCGCCGACCTTGTTTCCGTTGGTCGCCATGTAGGCGTCGATCCCGGCCTTGAAATTCTTGCCCTGCAAGGCGAACGGACCGGAGAACGGCCCCACTACGCCGACCTTGATCGTGTCGGCATAAGCGCCCGAACCCATGAGCAGGGCCGCCGCAGCGGCCAGAAGCAGCTTCCTCATTCTTTCTCTCTCCCTTTTAGGCGACTCCAACGCCTTGGTTTTCAGGCCAGTTTGTCATGCAAAACGGTAATGTAAAATGAAATAAAGGCCTCAAGTCATGTCCTGTGGGTTATGGATCAGCGGATCCCAGGCGGCTTAGATTGCCCGCAAGTTCGTGCGCCAGCCGCAGCGCGGCACCCGTGGAAATTGCCATCTGTGGCAGGACCAGCCATTCGAGCGTCCAGGCCGCACCGGAGCGCTCCTGTTCATGCACCATCGAATGGTGGATCGCGGATATCTGTGTCGCGTTGAAGCGCGCCAGTGCTACCAGCGTCTCGGCCGCGACAGGGTTCAGCTTGTGCGCCATGGCGGATGACGCACCGCCACCCGTCAGGCCGATCTCGTCTCCGGCCTGCGCCATCAGCGCGACGTCCTGGCCGAACTTGCCGAGGCTGCCCGAAATCAGCGTGAGCAGACCGGCAAATTCCGCGATGACGGCGCGTTGGCTCTGCCATTGCTGGATATCGACGAGACCAAGCTCTTGTGCCAGCGAGCTCCGCACCGTTGCTGCCTTTTCGCCGAGTTTATCGAGCGTACCGGCCGCCCCTCCGAACTGCAGGGGAAAGCGCAGCGCAGTCAGTGTCTCGCGGTAGCCGCGCAGAGGCGCGTGCCATGCGCGCAGCCGGTCGGCGACAGTGATGGGAATTGCCGCCTGCATGCGGGTCCGGCCCATCAGCGGCCTGTCGCCGAAGGCTTGATGGAGCTCCGCGAAACGCAGTTCAAGTGCCGCCAGACGGGCTGCGAGAACGAATGCGATGGGCTTCAGCCTCAACATCAGGCTGCTATCGATGACATCTTGGCTGGTGGCGCCGACATGGACGTGAGGGGACGCGTCGCCGATGGCGGCGCGCAGCTGGCGAACGAGTTCGGGAACGGCGACGCCGTCGCGGGCAGTAGCGGCGCGAAGAGCGGGAAGGTCAGTGCTGAAGGCGGCGCAGGCGGCGCAAATCGTCTGCGCGGCAGGCTCAGGGATGACGCCATGGATTGCCTCGGCGCGCGCAAGTGCCGCCTCGAAATGCAGCATCGCGCGAATATCGGCTTCGGCCGTGAACCAGGCCGATGTCTCCTCGTCGCCGACAAGGCCGGAAAGAAATGGATGGTCGAAGGCAGTCGCGCCCATGTGTCGTCTCATCGTTCGTGGTCATCAGTGGATGCGGAATGACCCGTTCCCCACCGTCGTCAGATGTCGAGAAAAACGGTCTCGTTTTCTCCCTGCAGCCGGATGTCGAACGTATAGGTAGAACCATCGCGTGCGGCAATAAGCGTTGCGATGCGATCCCTGTGTTCGATGCGCTGAAGCAGCGGGTCGGCGCCGTTCGCCTCGGTTTCCTCAGGGAAGTACATGCGTGTCTGCAGGCCTATATTGATGCCGCGCGCGACAATCCAGAAGTTGATATGCGGCGCTTGCCTGCGCCCGTCCTTGAAGGGGACCTTCCCCGGCTTCACGGTATCGAAGCTGAAGACGCCATCCTCGGCACGGGTGGGGCATCGGCCCCAGCCGGTAAAATTCGGATCGGCGGCGCCGCGCATTTCCGACGGGCTATTGTAGATCCCGGCGCTGTCAGCCTGCCAGATCTCGATGACGGCATCGCGCACCAGCGCGCCCGCCCCATCGAAAATACGGCCGGTGACGGTGATCCGCTCGCCTGTTGTCTTGTCGTTGACCATCGCGACGCCGAGATCGCGTTCGTACACGCCCCCGATGTCGCAGAAGTTCGGGGTCAAGCCGATATGGACGTAAGGGCCAGCCGTCTGCGACGGCGTTTCCTTGAGATAGCGCAATTCCTGGGCCATCAGTTGCCCTCCAGCTTGTTTTCGAACATCGTCGAACGCCGCCCGCGCAGCACGATGTCGAACCTGTAGGCTCGGCTGTCCATGGGGATGGTGTTGCCCCAATCCATCGGCGCGATCAGCTGTTCGATGGCGGCCTTGTCGGGGATGGTGCCGACGATCGGACACTTCCAGATCATCGGGTCGCCCTCGAAGTACATTTGGGTGATCAGGCGCTGCGAGAAACCGTGGCCGAATATCGAAAAGTGGATATGCGCCGGGCGCCAGTCGTTGACGCCGTTCGGCCATGGATAGGCGCCGGGCCTCACCGTGCGGAAGCAATAGCGGCCGTCCTCATCGGTAATTGCGCGCCCGCAGCCGCCGAAATTCGGATCGATCGCCGCCAGGTAGCTTTCCTTCTTGTGGCGGTATCGCCCGCCGGCATTCGCTTGCCAGAACTCGACCAGCACACCGGCCTGAGGCCGTCCACGTTCATCGAGCACTTGACCATGGACGATGATGCGTTCGCCGATGGCGCTCTCGCCAGGCTTCGCGAAGTTGTGAAGCAGGTCGTTGTCGAGTTCGCCGATCATCGTGTGGCCGAAGACAGGCCCCGTGATCTCCGAGATCGTGCCATCGAGCGAGAGAAGCGCGCGCTTCGGCGAGCGTAGGACGGACGTCTTGTAGCCGGGCGCATAGGCTGGCGGATGCCAGCTGAGATCTCGGGCGAAGAAGGCGCCCGTCTCGGGCTTGCGGTTCGGTATTTCGGACATGACTTCCTCTCAAGCCGCCTTTTCGGCGTCCATCTGTTCGAAGGCCTGCTTGGCGATCTTGATCGCGTGATTGGCGGCTGGGACGCCGGCATAGATGGCGACGTGCAGCAGCGCCTCGCAGATATCGTCTCGGCTGGCCCCGGTATTGGCGGTAGCGCGCACGTGCATGGCCACCTCGTCGTCCTGCCCAAGTGCCGCGAGCAGCGCGATCGTGACGATCGAGCGCTCGCGCTTGGTCAGTCCCGGGCGCGACCAGACGTGGCCCCAGGCGGCCTCGGTAATGAGGTCCTGAAACGGTTTGTCGAATGCCGTCGAGGCGGCTTCTGCACGATCGACATGGTTATCGCCCAAAACGGCGCGGCGGGTCGCCATGCCTTGCCTGTAGCGCTCGGAGGCAAGCGGAGTGTCACTCATGAGTTTTTCCATCTAATGCGAAATCGATGAATGCGCGGATCACCGCCGTCAGCGCCTCGGGCTGTTCGACGCAGGGAATATGGCCGGCGTCACGGATGATCTCGTAGCGGGCGTTGGGAATCAATTGCGCCAGCGATTTGACAAGGTCGGGCGGCGTCGAGCCGTCCTGATCGCCAACGATGCAGATTGTCGGTACTGCAATGGTCTTCGCCACTTCGGTAAAATCGGCGTCACGCACGGCGGCGCACGTCGCGACGTAGCCGGCCACCGGCTGGCGGACGAGCATGTTGCAGTAGCCGTTGTAGGCCGTGTTTTCGGGGCGGCGGAAAGCCGGTGTGAACCAGCGCTCCATGATGGCATCGCACATGCTGTCGATGCCATTTTGTGCGATGGCCGAGATGCGCGCGTTCCAGGTGTCGGCGGTGCCGATCTTGTGGGCGGTGTCGCAGAGGATGAGAGCGCTGACGAGATCAGGCCGCTGCCGGTAAAGCGACTGGGCAATCAACCCGCCGACCGAGAGGCCGCAAATGATGGCCTTCTTGATCTCAAGCGTTTCTATGAGGCCGATCAGGTCCGATGCGTGGTCCTCGATCGTGTAGGGCGTCTGGCCGACATCTGAGAGGCCGTGGCCGCGCTTGTCGTAGAGCAGAATGGCGAAATCGCCTGCCAGCCGGACAATCACGTCGCGCCAGATGCGGAAATCGGTGCCAAGCGAATTCGCAAAGACAAGAACCGGCTTGTCGGCCGGTCCGCCGATAACCTGGTAGTGGATCGCGATGTCGTTGACGCGGGCAAACTGCACTGAAAACTCCTCCTGACAGGAAATTGAATGTTTAATCTGGTTAGGTAAAATGATATTTCGTGGCGATCCTATAACTTCAGAGTTATGTAAGAGATGATCGACAGCCGTATAAAGTTCCGCCATCTGCAAACCTTTGTCGAGGTCGCGCGCCAGAAAAGCGTGATGAAAGCGGCAGAGCTGCTGCATGTCAGCCAACCCGCCGTGACCAAGACAATCCGAGAGCTTGAAGGCGTGCTGGGCGTCGAAGTCTTCGAGCGCGACGGCCGCGGCATCAAGATCACGCGATACGGCGAGGTCTTCCTGAAACACGCCGGCGCGGCGCTGACGGCGCTGCGGCAGGGGCTTGATTCGGTCACGCAAGAGCGGATCGGCGACGCGCCTCCGATCCGCATCGGGGCCTTGCCGACGGTATCGACGAGGATCATGCCACGGGCGATGCAACTGTTTTTGAAGGAGAACACCTGGAGCCGCCTGAAGATCGTCACCGGCGAGAATGCCGTGCTTCTTGAGCAGCTTCGCGTCGGCGATCTCGACCTTGTGGTGGGGCGTCTCGCCGGGCCGGAAAAGATGACCGGATTTTCTTTCGAGCATCTTTACTCGGAACAGGTGGTCTTCGCTGTGCGAGCCGGCCATCCACTGATGAAGGCCAGGCAGTCGCACTTCAATGCACTCAGTGACTACACGGTCCTTATGCCGACCCGTGCCTCGATCATCCGCCCATTCGTCGAGGGGCTGCTGATCGCCAACGGTGTACCTAGCCTTCCAAACCAGATCGAAACGGTTTCTGACAGCTTTGGCCGCGCCTTCGTGCGCGCAAGCGATGCCATCTGGATCATCTCCGCCGGTGTCGTTGCCAGCGACATCGAGGATGGCGCGTTGGCGGTGCTGCCGATCGACACAAGCGAAACCAAGGGTCCCGTGGGGCTGACCATGCGCAACGACGCTGTCCCGTCGCTGCCGCTTTCGATCCTGATGCAGACCATTCGTGAGGCGGCCATGGAGGTGGCTTCCGGCGTACCCAGCTCAAAGCTGGACGCTTAAAACGGCAATCCTACGTAGTTTTCGGCCAGTACCGTCGCTGCGGCATTGGAATGCGTGAGATAGTCGAGTTCCGCTTCCTGGATCTTCTGGCCGAAGTCGTCAGTATCAGGGAAACGATGCAACATGGTCGTCATCCACCAGGAGAAGCGGACTGCCTTCCAGACACGCGACAGCGCCCGTTGCGAATAGGCGTCGATCCCGGCGCGCGAACGCTCCACGTAATATTCCGAAAGGCCTGAGAACAGGTAGTGCACGTCGCTGGCCGCAAGGTTCAGGCCCTTGGCGCCTGTCGGTGGGACGATATGGGCCGCGTCGCCAGCGAGAAACAGCCTGCCAAAACGCATGGGCTCGGCCACGAAGGAGCGAAGCGGGGCAATCGACTTTTCGAAGGACGGGGCGGTCTGCAGCGCTTCGGCATGGTGTGCGGGCAGGCGGCGGCGAAGCTCGTCCCAGAAGCGCTCGTCGCTCCAGTCTTCGATTTTTTCATCGAGCGGAGCCTGGATGTAATAGCGGCTGCGCGTCTGCGAGCGCATCGAACAGAGCGCAAAGCCGCGCGGATGGTTGGCGTAGACAAGCTCGTGACTGACAGGTGCGACATCGGCCAGAATGCCGAGCCAGCCGAAGGGATAGATCTTTTCGAAGGTGCGGATTGACCGCTCTTGCACCGCCTTGCGGCTCACGCCGTGGAAACCGTCGCATCCGGCAATGAAATCGCAGTCGATGCGATGAGTAAGCCCATCCTTGTCATAGGTTACGTAGGGAGTATCGCTGTCGAAATCGTACGGCGTGACATTGGCCGCCTCGTAGATGGACGGCGCGCCGCTTGCCTCGCGGTGTGCCATCAGGTCGCGGGTCAGCTCCGTCTGGCCATAAACCATCACGCGCTTTCCACCGCTCAAGTCAACGAGATCAATGCGATGGTCGCGGCCATCGAAGGCGAGAGAAAAGCCATCATGGAGCAGCCCTTCGGCATGCATGCGGGCGCCCGATTTCGCCCTGTCCATAAGGCCGACGGTGCCTTCCTCCAGCACACCCGCCCGCACACGGCGCAAAATGTAATCTTTTGCCACACGATCGAGTATGATGTTGTCGATGCCGGCTTCGGTCAGTAGCTGGCCGAGCAACAACCCTGCCGGCCCCGAGCCGATGATGGCGATTTTGGTACGCATGTGGCCTCCCAGCGTCCTCTTCCCATAACGCGATGGCGCGTCATACGCGCTCCAACGCGATCGCAATTCCCTGGCCGACGCCGACGCACATGGTTGCAAGGCCGAAGCGCCCCCCGCCTGCTGCCATCTCCAAGGCCGCCGTGCCTGTGATGCGCGCGCCCGACATGCCGAGCGGGTGGCCGAGTGCAATGGCGCCGCCGTTGCGGTTGACGCGCGGGTCGTCGTCGGCGATGCCGAGTTGGCGCAACACCGCCAGGCCCTGGCTGGCAAAAGCCTCGTTGAGTTCGATGACGTCGAATTGTTGCTGGGTCATCGACAGCCGAGCCATCAGCTTTTGCGAAGCCGGCACCGGGCCGATGCCCATGACGCGAGGGGGCACACCGGCTGATGCCCCACCGAGAATGCGGGCGATCGGTGTCAGGCCGTATTTCTTGGTGGCTGTTTCCGAAGCGATGATCAGCGCTGCGGCGCCGTCGTTGACGCCCGATGCATTGCCCGCGGTGACGGTTCCGCCCTCGCGCTTGAATGGTGTCGCGAGCTTGGCCAGCGCCTCGAGCGTGGTGGCGCGAGGATGCTCGTCCCGATCGAAGACGACAGGCTCGCCCTTGCGCTGCGGGATCGAAACCGCGACGATTTCCCTCGCAAGTCTGCCGTTTTGCTGCGCCGCCGCCGCCTTGTCCTGGGACCTCAGCGCGAAGGCATCCTGATCCTGCCGGCTGACACGATAGTCTTCAGCGACGTTCTCGCCGGTTTCGGGCATGGAATCGACGCCATAAAGCTCCGTCATGAGAGGGTTGACGAAGCGCCAGCCAATGGTCGTGTCGTGAATTTCGGCATGGCGTGAAAAAGCCGTATCCGCTTTGGGCATGACAAAGGGCGCGCGCGACATGCTTTCAACCCCGCCAGCGATCATCAGTTCAGCCTCGCCAGCCTTGATTGACCGCGCAGCCGCAATGATCGCGTCCATCCCCGATCCGCAAAGCCGGTTAATCGTCGTGCCCGGTACGCTTGCCGGCAGGCCGGCAAGAAGGAGGGACATCCGGGCAACGTTGCGATTGTCTTCGCCGGCCTGGTTGGCGCAGCCGAAGATGACATCGTCCACCGCTTCCCAATCCACCGAGGCGTTGCGTGCAATCAGCTCTCGCAGAGGGACCGCGCCTAGATCGTCGGCTCTGACGGAGGCGAGCACGCCGCCGAAGCGGCCGATCGGCGTGCGGATATAGTCGCAGATATAGGCTTCGGTCATGCGTCACCTCCCGAAAGCTTCGGTACGATCAAATCCACGACTGGCCCGTCTATATGAAGTCGTGCGCCAGTCATAGCTTGCAGATCCTCGAGCGCCAGATCCGGCAGCTTTTCCCGGAGAACGAAACGGCCATTCGTGATGTCGATCACCGCGTGACTGGTATAGACGCGGGTGATGCAGCCGACGCCGGTCAGCGGGAAGGTGCATTTTTCGACGAGTTTCGGCTCGCCATTCTTGGTCACGTGTTCGGTGATGACGAAAACCTGTCGGGCGCCATGCACGAGGTCCATCGCGCCGCCCACGGCGGGTACGCCCTTCGAACCCACGCGCCAGTTGGCGAGGTCACCCGTCTCAGCAACCTGGTAGGCACCGAGGATTGCGACATCAAGATGACCGCCACGCACCATCGCGAAACTGTCGGCGTGGTGAAAGAAAGCGGCGCCAGGCTTCAGGGTTACGGCGCGCTTGCCCGCGTTGATCAGATCCCAGTCCTCTTCGCCCGCCAGCGGCGCCTCCCCGAAATCGAGAATACCGTTCTCGGTATGAAAAATCGCCTGCCGACCGGGCGGCTGGTAGCGCGCCACCATCTCGGGAAAGCCGATGCCCAGATTGACATAGGCGCCGTCAGCAATGTCCTGTGCTGCCCGCCATGCGATCTGCGCGTTCGAAAGCTTGTTGTCGTTGCTCATGGGCGTGTTGCTCCCTCGCGGATCAACTCTTCTTCCTGTCTGGGATCGGCAATCTCGACGACGCGATCGACGAAGATGCCGGGCGTTACGACTTGCTCGGGATCGATGCCGCCGGGGGCCACAAGGCTCGAAACCTGAACAATTGTCTGCGCGGCCGCCATGCACATCAGCGGATTGAAGTTACGTCCGGCCTTGCGATAGGTGAGGTTGCCGTGCGTGTCGCCGACACGCGCCTTAACGATCGCGAAATCAGCCTTCAGCCAGCGCTCCTGCACATAGGGTCGACCGTCGAACTCGGCGATGACCTTGCCTTGCGCGAGTTCAGTGCCATAGCCTGTTGGCGTGTAGAATGCCGGGATGCCGGCGCCGCCGGCGCGGATCCGCTCGGCAAGTGTACCCTGCGGAACAAGCTCCAGCTCGATCTCACCGGCTAGATATCGGTCTGTGAAGGCGCGGGGATCGGAAGAGCGGGGGAAGGAGCAGATCATCTTGCGGACCATGCCCGCATCAATCATCGCCGCGATACCGATCCGTCCATTTCCGGCATTGTTGTTGATGACGGTCAGGTTCCGTGGCCCCTTGTCGATGAGGGCGTGGATCAATTCGATGGGGGCACCCGAGCCACCGAAACCGCCGATCATCACGACCGCTCCATCGCCAATCCCATCAACCGCCTCGGCCGCGCTTCGCACTGTCTTGTCCATTGAGCCTCCATCGCCGCCTGTCACCGGCAGCGCGTCATTTGTAGGGGAGCGAGATGTGGACGGCAATCGAGTTTGTGCGGTATGTAATATTTGTTCGAATATCGCACATTGGAGACGGCACATGCAGGTGAAGGAGCGTGACATCATGGGTGGCCTCGCCAAGGGGCTGAAGGTGGTCGAGGCGTTCACCGCCGAGCACCCGCGTCTCAGCATCTCAGAGGCCGCCGACATATCCGGGTATGACCGCGCCACGACACGGCGATGCCTTCTGACCTTGGCCGAACTTGGCTACTGCGCCTATGACGGCAAGTATTTCACGGTTACGCCACGCGTCTTGCGGCTTGGCACCGGATGCCTGGCGTCAATGCCGCTGCCACGCATCGTCCAGCCATGGCTCGACCTGCTGTCGGAAGAGGTCGGGCAAAGCACCTCGGTCTCAATTCTCGATGATGCCGAGATCGTCTACGTGGCGCGCGCCTCCCAGCGCCGGGTCATGTCGATCGCTCTGATGCCAGGGTCACGGCTCCCCGCCTATTGCACGTCGATGGGACGTGTTCTCTTGGCAGCACTTCCGTCGGAACGTGCGCTGGAACTGTTGTCGGCCGGACAACTTGCACAGCGCACGCCGAAAACGCAGACAGATGTGGCAGAACTCCAACGCATCCTTCAGGACGTGAAGGCCGCCGGCTACGCCTTTATCGACCAGGAGGTCGAGATCGGCCTGAGGTCGATTGCTGTCCCGCTGGTCGGCGCTCGCGGGCAGACGCTGGCGGCGCTTAATGTCGGTCTGGCGGCAACGGAGGAGCCGATGCACACCATGGTATCACGTTATCTGCCGGCGTTGCTGCGGATAAAGGCCGAGCTGAGCGGAATTCTGGTCTGAGGCTCAGCTATTCTGCTTGAGCAGACCGCGCGCCAACGCATGCTCGACACCGCCTTCGATATGCGCGGCAAGGATTTGCTTGGCCGCATCGGCATTGCGTCCAAGGGCGGCATCAAGGAGCGCCTGATGCTCCCGAGACGCCACGTCGCCTCGATAGGATAGAGCGACCATCTGATAGCGCAGATACTTGTCGAAGATGACCGAGTGCGTCTCAATCAGAAGCTTCGAGCCACAGGCCGAAATCAGCGCCTGGTGAAACTCCCAGTCGTATCGCTTCCAGTCTTCGGCGCGGCTGGCATCACCGGTCGCCATCAGCCGCTCCAAGCTGGCGAGCTTATAGTGGGCCGATACGAGGCGCGCTTCCCACTCCATGTCGCCTTGCGCGAAGGACTGCTCGAGCGCATGCGTCTCCAGAAGCAGCCGCAAGGCGGCGATCTCCTTGAGGTCGGTGACCGAGACAGGGCACACCTGGAACCCTCGCTGGCCCTCCGCCAGTACCAGCCCCTCCGAGGAAAGACGGTTGAGGATCTCGCGCAGTGTGCTGATCGACGTGTCGTAGGATTCCTTCAGGGCATCCAGTTTCAGTTTCTGGCCCGGTGCGAGCCGGCCGAAGATGATGTCGGCACGGATGCGGCGGTAGCTGCTCTCCGCGATGGTCTCGTTTACTGTCTGCTGCAACATCACGATGCTCTAATATCTGGATGCGAACTGTAGCCCGCACATTACCTCCCAGCACGTTACCTCATTGTCACAGATGCTGAAATCCTGTTGTCTGCCATATTTAAGAAAGACATAGGAAAGGCGTTTTGCTGTATGATTTACCAAATCATCGCGACTGGAGCCCAGGCAACGCAATGCTGAAGAAAACGGGGGAGACGGCCGAAACCGTCAGCGAAGTCGTGTTTCGGCAGATTCGCCAGGATATCATTTCCGGCATCTTGCCGCCCGGATCTAAGATCAAACTGGAGCAGGCACGCGAGCGCTATTCGATCAGCGTCTCGCCGCTTCGGGAAATCCTTAGCCGCCTTACGACAGAAAATCTTGTCGTTGCCGAGGGACAGAAAGGTTTCGAGGTCAGCCCGGCTTCGCGTCGCGAACTGCTTGAGCTTGCCGATCTCCGCGTGGTGCTCGAAACCCACGCGCTTGATCTCGCGTTCGCCGCAGGCGATCTCGAGTGGGAGGCCTCGATCGTCGCGGCACATCACAAGCTCGCGGCTGCGGAACGGCGGCTTCTCGCCGGCGATGCCTCACGCACCATCGAATGGGTTCGCTATGACTGGGAGTTCCACCAGGCGATCGTCTCGGCGTGCAACTCCGCGACGCTGATGGCGACGCTGTCCTCGGTGTTCGATCGTTTCCTGCGCTATCACATGCTGGCGCAGAGTTTCCGCGGCAGGCCGGTGGTCGAAGATCACCAGGCGCTCTACGATTTCGCGCTTCGACGCGATGCGCAACAGGCCAAGGCGGTGATCCGCCGGCATGTGCATAGTGGCGTCGAGCATATCCTGAAGAGCGGCATCGTCGCCTGATCGGCTTGCCTAATCGCTGTCGCGCGGCAGGCCCTCCGGGCGCATCTGCTTCTTCAGTGCCGCGATGCGGAAAATGGCATTTGCCGCGCCATAGCCGCGATAGCCCTTGCGCTCGACGATCTCGAAGAAGAAGCCCTCACCGTAGGTGCCGCTGTAGAGCTGGAAATATTCGCCGTGCTCATCGCGGTCGTAGAGAATGTTGTGTTCCTTCAGCCGCTCGGTGAGATCGGGATCCAGCCCGAACCGCGCTTCCACGTCCCCATAATAGTTCGGTGAAATGTGCAGCGGCTTGAAGCCTGCCTTTCGCAATGCCTCGGCGGTGGCGAAGATATCGTCGGTGCTGAAGGCGAGATGCTGGATGCCCGAGCCGAACTTTTCCGCGATGAAATGACCGGCAAGCGTCCGCCTGTTTTCCGCACCGTTGAGGGTGATCCGCAGCGATCCTTCCTCGTTCTCGACCACCTGGCTGCGCACGACGCCACCGGGATCGATGATATCGACCATCGGCGTCTTCTCGGTCGCGAAGATCGAGGTGTAGAACAACAACCAGGTCAACATCTCGTCGTAAGCGACGGTCTGCGCGATGTGGTCGATGCGCAGCAGACCCGCGCTCGAGGCCGATTGCTGTTCATCGAGGTGAATGAAGTCGACTTCCGCGAAGCGGCCGAGCGGCGATGTTTCGTCGATCAGATAGACGATGCCGCCGCCGACGCCGCGGATTGCCGGTAGCTCGAGTTCGCCTTCGGCGACAGGTTGCCGGAAGGGTTCGGCATTGAGTGCCACCGCGCGCCGGTGGGCCTCCCATGCATCGTCCACGACAAGCGCGAAGGCATAAGCCAACGTGCCGTGGACGGCGTATGCCGCGTTTGCGAAGCCCGCCTGGTCGACATTAACAAGAATGCGGATGCTGCCCTGTTCGTAGATGCTGACCTCCTTGCTGCGATGCTTCGCGGTCTTGTGGAAGCCCAATACCTCGAGGATGCCGATCAGTTCGGCCGCATCGCCTTCATCGGCCGTAAACTCGACAAAGCCCACGCCCTTCACCATGGCGCGGGGCGGCATGGGTTTTCCAATCGGGTTGTCGCTGCCGAGGCTACGGCGCACCTGATCGCCCAGATAGATTAGCGAACGGTGGCCATCGGCCGCGATCTCGCGTGTCGAACCGCCACGGAACTGGTCGTTGAAAATTTCCAGCGAATAATAGCCGTCATAGCCGGTCGCGGCGATCGCCGAGGTAAACGCCGTCACCGGCAGGTCGCCTTCGCCGGGCATGTTGCGGAAGTGTCGCGACCAGTAGAGCAGGTCCATGTCGATCTGCGGCGCATCGGCCAACTGGACAATGAAGATCTTTTCCTTCGGGATGGAGCGGATGGAATTGATATCAATCTTGCGCGAGAGGCTGTGGAAGCTGTCCAGCACCAGGCCGATATTGGCGTGGTTGGCGCGACGCACAATCTCCCAGGCATCGCGATGGTCGTTGATGTGACGGCCCCATGCCAGAGCCTCGTAGCCGACGCGCAGTCCGCGTGCTGCTGCGCGTTCGCCCAGTTCGTGGAAGTCTGCCGCGGCGCGATCAATACCGCCGAGTGAGGCAGACGAGACGTTCGAGCAGACGAGCACGAGGTCCGTACCGAGCTGCTGCATGATGTCGAACTTGCGTTCGGCCCGGTCGAATGTGCGGCTGCGCAGCGGTTCCGGCATGCCTTCGAAATCACGGAATGGCTGGAACAGCGTGATCTTCAGGCCGAGATCGCGGGCCATCTTGCCAACATCGGCGGGGCTGCCATCAAAGGCCAGGAAGTCGATTTCGAAAATCTCTACGCCATCGAAGCCCGCCCGCGCGATAGCTTCAAGCTTCTCCGGCAGCTCACCACTAATCGAAACCGTCGCTATCGAGGTCTTCATCTCGTTCATCCTCCTTGGCCAATATCGCCGTGATCATCATTATGACGAATGTCGTGAGAAGTTCAATTCAACGTTTGAAAATAGAAGTCTCATACGTTTTGTAAAAACTATGTTGATTTTTCGACCTGCGTGAGGCAGTTTTGCTCTCACAGTCGGAGGAGCAAGAAGGCTGTAAGGTCGCAACGACCATTCAGGAGGAGGAGAAAATGTTGAAATCCATGTTGTCACGTCGCAGTGCCATGCTTGGCGCGGCCGCTCTGTTGACCGGCATCGCGCTGGCTCACCCGGCCGCAGCCGTGACCCCAGAAGAAATCAAAGCTCGCGGCAAGCTCATCGTCGGCATCCAGGGCGATAATCCGCCATGGGGCTTCGTTACCAGCGCCGGCAAGCAGGACGGCTTCGATGCCGATATGGGCGCGCTTTACGCCAAGGAACTCGGCGTCGAAGTCGAATTTGTACCGCTTGAGGTCAACAACCGCATTCCGGCGCTGACATCAGGCCGCGTCGACGTTCTCTTCGCAACGATGGCCATGCTGCCCGATCGCGCCAAGGCTGTTCAGTTTAGTCAGCCCTACAATGCCAACGCCATCGTGCTGATCGGCCCGAAAAATAAGTCGATCAAGACGAATGACGACATGGCCAATATGACCATTTCCGTGGCGAAGGGCGCCGCGCAAGATACGCAGGTGACCAAGAATGCCCCCGCTTCGGCCACCATTCGCCGTTTCGACGGCGATGCGGCGAGCGTCCAGGCTTTGGTTTCCGGGCAGGCCGAAGCGCTCGGCGGCAACATCTTCTACATGGATCGCGTCGAGAAGGCGCGTCCCGGCGAATTCGAGAACAAGCTCGAGTTCCAGAAACTCTACAACGGCGCCTGCACGCGCCTGGGCGAGAAGGAGATCAACGCATCGCTCAATACCTTTATCGACAAGATCAAGGCAAATGGCGAGCTGAAGAAGGTCTACGACAAGTGGATGAAGGTTCCCGTGCCCGAGTTCCCCGCAAGCCTTGAAGGCATTCCCTTCGCTGCAAAGTAAGCCTTTCCTGACGTGCGACGGCGGCGTCTTGAAGACGGCCGCCGCCGCTTTTGCCGCGGCGATGAGTGTCTCGCCGAACGCGGGAGCGATGATGAGCAAGACGATTTTTGTACTAAACGGGCCGAACCTCAATCTTCTCGGCCAACGGGAGCCGCACATCTATGGCTCGACGACGCTCGCTGAGATCGAGCAGCGTTGTGCGGCCAAGGTGCGCGACCTCGGCTTCGAGGTGGATTTTCGCCAGACGAACTTCGAGGGAACACTGATCGAGAGCATTCATGAGGCGCGCGAGAAGGCTTGTGGGATCATCATCAATCCGGCTGCCTTCACCTTTACCTCGATCGCGCTTCTCGATGCACTGAAGACCTTCGATCCGCCGAAGATCGAGCTGCATATCTCAAATGTCCATGCCCGCGAGAGTATCTACCACAAGTCCCTGATCTCGCCGATCGCGACGTCGATCATGATCGGTTTCGGTGCGGATGGCTACGAGCTTGCGATCCAGGCCATGACGCAGCTGGTCGCGCGCAGCCGCTGACCTGACAGGAAAGGCCAGAAAAAAGACCATGAACTACACGCTGGATTTCACGCCCGTCATCGATGGATTGCCAAGCCTCCTTCTTGCCTGTCTCGGCACCTTCCTGCTCGCAATCTCGGGCATGCTGCTTGCGATCGTGATCGGCATCGGCGGCGTCATGCTGCGCGATTCCCCCTTCAAACCGGTGCGCTGGCTGGTGATCGGCTTCGTCGAGATCATCCGCAATACGCCGTTCCTGGTGCAGATCTTCTTCATCTATTTTGCCCTGCCGCTCGCCGGCGTCAGGCTCGATCCGACGCCGACAGCTATCATCGCGCTCGGCATCAACGGCGGCGCCTACGCGATCGAGATCATTCGCGGCGGGGTACAGTCCATCCCCGCAGGCCAGAAGGAGGCCGGCCTCGCGCTTGGCCTGCACAAGGCGCAGGTCTTCCGCTTCATCGTGCTGAAGCCGGCGCTGCGCGCGATCTATCCATCGCTCACCAGCCAGTTCGTACTTTTGACACTGTCGACCAGCATCGCCTCGGCGATCTCGGCCTACGAGCTGACCTCTGTCTCGCAACGGATCGAATCTGAAAGCTTCCGTAGCTTCGAGGTCTATTTCACCGTCACGGTTTTCTACCTCGTGATCTCCTGGGTGATGATGCGCCTTTTCGGGCTCTTTTCGTCCCGCTATTTCAGTTATCCGGTCAAGTAGGAGGCTCCCATGGGTCGCGATGAATTCATCTTCCTGCTGATTGGCTTGAAATGGACCGTAGTGCTTTCCGTCGTTGGCTTCATCTGCGGCTCGATCGGCGGTCTCGTCGTCGCACTGCTGCGGACTTGCGGTCTGCCGGCTCTGGAACGGGTAACGGCCGCCTATATCGGCCTGTTTCAGGGCACGCCACTCCTTATGCAGCTCTTCGTCGTATACTACGGATTGGCGCTAGTGGGCCTGAAGCTCGACGCGTGGGTCGCGGTTGCAATCGGTCTCACATTGCATGCAAGTGCCTATCTCGGCGAGATCTGGCGCGGCTCGATCGAGGCCGTGCCGCGTGGCCAGACAGAGGCCGCCAAAGCGCTCAGCATCAAATACGTCTCGCGCATGAAGGACGTGATCCTGCCTCAGGCGATCCGCATCTCGCTGCCGGCGACGATCGGCTTCCTGGTGCAGCTTATCAAGGGAACGTCGCTCGCCGCCATTGTCGGGTTCACCGAACTGACGCGCGCCGGCAACATCATCTCTAACCAGATCTTCGAACCGCTGACAGTCTTTGGCATCGTCGGCATCCTCTACTTCATCATGTGCTGCCCGCTGACGATCCTCGGTGCCCGCCTCGAGCGGCGCTTTGCGATGTCGGGGCGCTGAGCACACACGCTTGTCCTGGAGATTTGAACGATGACCAATGTGTTGACGACGTCCACCACCACCGAGCCGATGATCCGTCTGGCGCAGGTCGAGAAATGGTACGGCGCCTTTCAGGCATTGCACGACATCAACATGGATGTCCGCCAGGGAGAGCGGATCGTACTCTGCGGTCCATCGGGCAGCGGAAAATCTACGCTGATCCGCTGCATCAATCACCTGGAGAGCTATGAGAAAGGCGAGATCCGCGTCGGCGGCACGTTGCTCGCGCATCGCTCCAGAGATATCGACGCCATCAGACGCGATGTCGGCATGGTGTTTCAACAGTTCAATCTCTTTCCACATCTGACCGTGCTGCAGAACTGCATGCTGGCGCCGATGCGCGCACTCGGCCTCGGTAAGGCAGAAGCGGAAGAACGCGCGCGCACCCTGCTAGACCGCGTCAAGATCCTCGAACAAGCCGAGAAATATCCGGCACAGCTTTCTGGCGGTCAGCAGCAGCGCGTGGCAATTGCACGGGCGCTTTGCATGCGGCCGAAGGTGATGCTGTTCGACGAGCCGACATCGGCGCTAGATCCAGAAATGGTCAAGGAAGTTCTCGATACGATGATCGGACTGGCGGAGGAGGGAATGACGATGATCTGCGTCACTCACGAGATGGGATTTGCCCGCCAGGTCGCCGATCGCGTCATCTTCATGGCGAGCGGCGCCATCGTCGAAGAGGCACCACCCGCCACATTTTTCAGCAATCCAAGGCATGAGCGCACCCGCAAGTTCCTTGGTGAAATTCTGCGTCACTGAGAGTTCATCAGCATGATTTCGGGCACCACCAGGATTATCGCCCATTTGGGCTATCCGACGGAGACCTTCAAGTCGCCGTTGATCTACAACCCTTACTTCGAAAAACACGGCATCGACGCCGTCGTCGTGCCTATGGGCTGCCGAGCGGAGGACTTTCCGGATTTCCTGAGGCTCGTGTTTCGTCTTTCGAACATCCATGGTGCGTTGATCACCATGCCACACAAGGTCACCACGATGGACCTTCTTCATGAGCTGTCGACGCGTGCCCAGGTCGCCGGCGCCTGCAATGCCATCCGCCTTGACGAACATCGGCGGCTGATCGGTGACATGTTCGATGGGGAAGGGTTTGTGCGTGGCGTACTTCGCAAGGGCAGGCGGGTTGCTGACACCAATGTACTCGTCGTCGGTTCCGGCGGCGTTGGTTCGGCGATCGCTGCATCGCTTGCTGCAGCAGCCGTCCGCAGGATCGCGGTTTTCGATGCGAACACAGAGGCCATGCATGGTCTGATGGCGCGAATTCGCCAGTATTACCCCGGTGTTGAGGTGGCGGCCGGTTCTCGCGATCCCCAAGGGTTCGACATTGTGGTGAACGCAACGCCGCTTGGCATGAAAAGCGACGATCCGCTGCCGATCGATGTCTCGCAGCTTTCGTCTTCTACCTTTGTGGGCGAGGTTGTAATGAAGCAGGAGATCACGCCGTTTCTCGAAGTGGCGCGTGCCCGCGGCTGCGACTTCCAGGTCGGCACCGACATGCTGTTCGAGCAAATTCCGGCCTATCTCGAATTCTTCGGCTTTCCGACTACAACGGCCAGCGAGCTGAGATCCATCGCTAGCATAAGTTGAAGCCTGTACCGAACCTACCATGGCCAGATCCGCTTGCTCCTAGTGAGCGAAGAGATGACTGCCACCCTCTGCGCTCAGACAGGTGATTTCATGATTTTAGGTTGGTTTTCGCGAGTGCCTGTTCTCAGGACGATGATGCGGCATTCGATCCATCGGGATGCTGTCGATTGCCGAATGAAATGCCACCGGTTCAAAGTCATTGACGAGCAGGAGTTAGTGGCATTCTTGCCTTGCGGCCTACCAACTAGCACCTTCAAAGAAACCAGACATCTCCGAGCCTCGGTGCGCGTCCGCCCGTTGCGAGTTGCCAAGCCATGCTGATCTAATCGGAGTTGCGGTCAAACGTTTCTGCGAAGCCGATTCATGCGGTGCTTCAACTCGTTGCAAAGGGCAGTTCGGCGGAATGCCGTGAGCTTGCGCCAGCCTCTGATTTCCTCGACCGTTCGCGCGCATCCCACGCACCATCTGTTGCGTGCGTCGAATTGGCAAATATCTATGCAGGGGTCTCGATCTTCATTTCGATGTGAGCGCGGGGATCTCAAGGATCGCCCGCGTCCTCGATCGAGATCAGGCCGGCTGGACGTTTTCGGCCTTGGATTTTCCGGTCTTACGATCCTGACCCAGCTCGTAGCTGACATTCTGGCCGTCTCGTAGCGATCCGCCCTGCACTGCAGAGATGTGGACGAAGACGTCCGGGCCGCCGTTATCCGGTGTGATGAAGCCGAAGCCCTTGTCATGGTTGAAAAACTTTACAGTGCCGTTCGCCACGAACTTCTCCCAATTTTAGCTTTTGAAGGCGAAGTCATAGACCGAAGGGAGCTTGCAAGCAAGCAGTGCTGCCTCCCTGGTCGGCCGAACCTCCTATTGCGTTGCGACAATGAGGAAGGCACTTGGTGTCCGATCCACGGCGGTCGCCTGCGGATCAACACCGCTGACGTTTGCGCCAGGTGGCCCGTCCCAGAAGAGCTCCAGCATTGCGGACGTCGATGTGGATGTTCCGACGATAAGAGAGGAAACGGATCCATCATTCTCGTTCCTGACCCAGCCTTTCAGTCCCAGCTGGATTGCACGATCGCGCGTCCAGGCACGATAGCTCACACCTTGAACCCTTCCGGTTATCCTGACGTGAAATGCAAATAGATCGGGTTTCATGAGGGCTCCTGATTGCGCGCTCGATCTCGTGTAAAATGTAGCTCGGTATGACCTTGGCAAGCGCATGAGGAGACTGCGGTGGCAGGCGAGATCGTCATAGTTGGAGCAGGGCCTGCGGGACTTGCCTGTGCAGCTGCGCTGCGGGTTCGTGGACGCAAATCCACTATTCTCGAGGCGACTGATCATGTTGCTGCGTCATGGCATGGCCATTACGACAGGCTGCATCTCCATACCTCAAAGGCCCACTCCGCCTTGCCAGGGCAGCCAATGCCCGCCACTTTCGCACGGTATCCGTCTCGGCGACAGATCATCGAATATCTGGAAAACTATGCCCACACCCAGGGCCTTCAGATCCGCAAACACAAAAGGGTCACGCGTATTCAGCGGCTGGGCAACTGGGTGATCGGCACCGAGGACGGGGGAACAATTTGGTGCTCGCGCTGTCATTGTCGCGACTGGTTTATCCCGCAAGCCAGTCATTCGCGATTGGGCGACGGAGACGTCGTTCGCTGGAACGATCATACATTCCTCGGATTACCGCAATGCGACGGCGCTAAACATGCGTAAGGTCCTGGTCGTCGGGTTTGGGAATTCAGCCGGCGAGATCGCCTTGGAGTGTGCATCTGCCGGCCTCGACGTCGCCATATCCGTGCGTGGTCCGGTGAACATCGTCCCGCGGGACTTATTAGGAATACCAAGCGCGACAATTGCAATTGCCGAACGCCATCTGCCGCCACGCATCGTCGATGCATTGAACGCACCGCTGCTTTGGCTGCGATACCGAGATCTGCCTTCATTCGGGTTGCAACGAGCCGCGAAGGGCCCGCTGACCACAATGGTGGAGCGTGGCCGCACGCCGCTGATCGACATCGGAACCATTGCGGCAATCAGGAGAGGTGACATAAAAGTGTTCCCAGGCGTTGCCAGCCTGGCCGGTTCATCTGTTCGGTTTGAAAATGGTCTGTCGTTTGACTGCGACACGATCGTGCTTGCGACGGGCTATGCTCCGGCACTTGGTTCGTTGCTTCCTGATATCACTTGGAGGTTCCCGGAAACACTTCGGCCTAACAGGGGTGATCTTCATCCGCACGGCGATCAACTTTACTTCTGCGGCTTCAATCCCGCCACGACTGGATTGCTGAGGCAGATCGGCATCGAGGCAGAGGCAATAGCAAGCTCGATTGTCGCCCAAGCATGTTAGGCGAGTGCAAAATTGCGGGATGTCGTGATACTAGGTTTGCTTTAGTCGGCATTGCGACACTCCCGCCTCGCTCTCTGCGAGGGCTCAGCCTCGTACTATTGCTGCGTTGACGTCGAGGGACATTGCTGCTGCCAAGAATTGCAGATCTGGTCTGCGGATGCTCCGTGGCTTGACGCGGCGTGCCAGCGTCCTAACGCGTGATACTGTTCGCAGCCAATTGTTGCCACGTCCAGGCCCGATAAGGACCAATCAACCCACCGACACTGGTGTGCATCGTCTACGGTCAGTTAGTTCGCAGCCGATTTGACCGCGGCGTGGGCCTGGTCCGCAAACTGGCCGAGAGCTGCCTTTGGTCCTTGATAGTCGATCCCCTGAACCACGCTGACCGTCGTAGTTTCAACCTCTATGCATTGCGCAATAAAGGCGCCTTGGCCTTCAAGCCCGCCTCGGACGACCACAAGTTGGCCGGGGAAGGTCTGTGAATCGAATGCAAATCCTGCGTTTTTCGCCAATTTCTCGATTGTGCTCCCGCAGGCTTCGATGCTCAACTTTGCCTTCGGAGTGCGCTCGACATGATATGTCAGATTGAAATCGCTATCTTGAGCCAAGACTGGAGCCGTGAAACCGAGCGCGCTTGCTGCGGCTACCAGCAGGACAGAACATTTCATTCGAAGATCTCCACTGAAAGACTGTAGGCCGGCAGGGAAGTGGTGCGCTCCGGTCTCAGGGCAAGAGTGCAATATGTGTTTCGATGCCAACCCCAACATTTGTGAAGGGAAGGACGCGGGGGATAAACGAGAGCATCTTGCAGAGATGTCCATCCGGTATGATCGGCGCATGTCTCTGCACGAAGAACGTTTGCTTAATGCTGGCTCGGCGAGAGCGTCGGCTGATTTTCTTCGCCGGGCTCGTCGACTGCTGCCACGGAGATTATTTCCGATACGCTAAACGTCATCAAGCGACCGTTGATCGTCGCGGTGAAGTGGTGGCCTGAGAAACTGATATGGGTCGCCAAGAAGTTGCGTTCTTGCCCTTGGTCATCGATCGATACAACGTACATTATACTTATAGTAACCTTTATATATGTAGTTTTTAGTTTGATGTGTTGTTCAGCGCCAAGTATCACGGATCTTACACTTGCCAATATCCGCGAGTTTTTATGGATGATTTTTGTGTTCAGTTTTGCGACAGTTTCTGCCTGATTTTGAGGCTGACACAGAACTGTGGTTTGCAGAGACAGCCGGCTTGAGGCAGAAGTCGACGATCAAGCCCGAGTGTTGATAAGACTGGCATAAAGCATTTCAGCATGACCGATGACGACGCAGAATCAATCGCCAAGGCCCTCGAAGCGACCCATCAGCTCGTCTTGGAAATACACTCGACCTTTGTCGCGACCCAGCTCGGCGTTATCGCCATCACCGAGCATTTGGTGGAGGCCGGCACCGTCAATCCTGCGCAAGCGGCCGAGCGCATGCATGATCTTACGACAGCGATGTCGGGTCTTACAGAACAGGCGGTCAGAGCAACTCAGCTTTTTCGCGAACACGTGGCATCGCTGGCGAAGAATGACGCACTGCCACCAGGTGGCGGTCTCACACTCGTCCCTAAGGACTGAGAAAGTCGTCGGCACGTCAGAGCGTCAACTGCAGCTGGCCGGCCTGAATGACATCTGCCTGTTCGAGCGAGGACAGGGTAACGCCTAACAAGCGCACGCCCTTCGTCGGCGGGAAAACAGGCTTGAGTAAAGAGGCGATGGTTTCCTCGATCTCGCCGGCCGACAGGAATGGCCGCTCTCCCGTCCGGGCTCGGGTGATCTGCGTGAAGTCAGCGTACTTTACTTTCAAAGTGACGGTTTTCGCCCGTATGGCATTGGCTTCGCAATAGCGCCAGACCTTGGCAATCAGCGGCCGCACGCCTTCGAGCGCCGGATCATAGCTGTGAATGTCCTGCGCGAACGTGTCCTCGGCGCCAACGGATTTGCGAACCCTGTCAGGTTTGACGCGGCGCTCGTCGATACCGCGCGCGATGCCATAAAAATACGGACCCGCTTTCCCAAAATGCTGCGTCAAAAATTGCAGCGACTGGGCCTTCAAATCGGCGCCGGTCTGAATTCCGAGCCGGTGCATTTTCTCGGCAGTAGCCGGCCCCACGCCGTGGAATTTCTTCACTGCCAGCGCTTCGACAAAGGCGGGGCCGTTCTTCGGCGTGATGACAGCCTGCCCGTTGGGCTTGTTGAGGTCGGATGCCATTTTGGCGAGGAACTTATTGTATGAGATGCCGGCTGATGCATTCAGTCCGGTGACTGCCTTGATCTTGGTGCGGATCTCCAGCGCGATCTCGGTGGCGATCGGCATATCCTTCATGTTCTCTGTGACATCTAGATAGGCCTCGTCGAGCGACAGCGGCTCGATAAGAGGGGTGTATTCCGAAAAGATCTCGCGAATCTGCTGCGAGACGGCGCGATAGACATCAAAGCGTGGCGTCACGAAGATCAGATCTGGGCATTTGCGAGCGGCCGTGACCGAAGGCATTGCCGAATGAACCCCGAATTTTCTGGCCTCGTAACTGGCCGCCGCAACCACACCACGCGCTGCAGCGCCTCCGACTGCCAGCGGCTTGCCGCGCAGTTCTGGATTATCGCGCTGTTCCACCGACGCATAGAAGGCGTCCATGTCGACATGGATAATCTTTCTGATGGGCGCAGAGGCTATGACATACATCGGTGCGTTCTCAGGCGTCATGGCCATCAGTCGGCGTGCCCGTTCCGCCCGATCCTATAAGGTCAGCCCAATAGCCCGTCTCGACGTCCTCGAGCTCCTCGTCACCACCTGGATAAGGGCGGGTGTCATCTGGCAGTCCGACTCGGGCGGCATCCCAGGCAAGCGACGATCCGACTTGCAAGTTCACAGCGCTAGCTTCCGGCCTATCGCATGGCTTGTAGGGGTATTCGCCGAACCTCATCAGCAGATCGGGGGTACTGGGCAAAAAATAGTTAATCGGCTGACCGGCCCGGCTTCGGTAGAAGGCGGCGACGTCCCAGTCGAAACTATCGCGGTGGGGCCAAAACAGTCTCGGAAAATGATCTCGGGCCGCCAGACAAAATTTATGTTCCGGCATAGACGATTTTGCAGGGTCGAGTTTGAGCCAGCTCACACCTATATCCTTTTTGTTTAAAAGAACAAAGTACGAACATTTGGTGGGAGAGTCAAACCTCAGATCGGTGTGGGGCCGCAACTCCAGAGTGATCGATCGCCTCGCCGGAAATCTTTAGTTGGCTCTCGAACGGCGAGCGGAGTGCTTCGGCCAAGCAATCAAGAAAGGGTTGGCGGTGCTTAGCTTGAACGAGTTCGACTGCGGTCGTGATCGCGTGACGACCCTTTGAGCTATCGATGTCGCAATGGTTCAAATGGCACCACTCGCGCACAGCGGAGGTGACTGTTTCGATCTCGTTGTCGGAAAGGGAAGGGGGAAATCAACATGCACGTGCTCCTCCGTTCGATCGGCAAGAGCAAGTATGAACTCCCAAGCGGCGCCTACCAGTTATCCCTGACGCCGATAATCAGTAGTGTACTCTCATTCCCGGGAATGGATACCCCTAGAATCGACCCGGTGCACTCGAGCGCCATCCACGGTTGTTGTGATCACAAAAGCATCGCCTGCTGAAGTGGTTCGCCGTCCTTTGCAACGATCGATGAACCGTATGGCTCGCGAGACGATACAATCAGCACCTCGTCCGGCAGCGGCCGCGCCAGGTGCATCGCCTCATCCCATGGTGCCCGCATCCAAACGTCGGCCTCCTCCGGCGTGAGCAGCAGCACCGGCATGGCCTTGTCGTGGATCGGCTTCACCAATGCGTTCGGATCTGTCGTAAGGAAACCGTAGAGGTCATCCAAGGTCAAGCCGTCCTTCACCTTCCTGACGCTCTTCCAGCCCGGCACGTGAATGCCGGCGAAAAACATCAGCGACTTTTCCTCATCGCGGGCAAACCAGGCGTTTGGCACCTTGCCGCCATCTGCCTGGCTGGCAGGATCCGGCTCCGCGAAGCTGGTGACCGGCACGACGCATCGATGCTCGACGCCGAACCATCGCCTCCAATGGGGCAGATTGAGCTTGCGAACATTGGTGATGCCGCGGTCTGGCTCCATGCGAATGAGCTCGTCCATGTCGACGGTCTGGCCCTTGGCTTTAAGTTTTGCGGCACGGGTTTCCGCGGCCTTTTTCTGGACGAAGATTGGCGAGGGCAGCCCCCAGCGTGCATGGACAAGTTGCCTGCGACCATCGGGGGAATTTCGAACGATCGGCCCTGTCTGGTCCGGGTTCATCTGGTAGGCCGGCATTATATTGATCAGGCTCTCAATGTCCTGTGCCCATCTGCTGACCCAGTCCTTATCTTCCATGCGATATAGATTGCAGATGGACGGCTCCTCCCTCGTCAGGATCTGAGTATACGGACAACGCGATTGCTTGCAATCAGATGTCCGGCCTGTTGATGCAGATTTAATTTGCTGGCCAAGATGGTGTTCGCTACCCGCGCGAGGATAAGCGACGGTTGGCATTGGCTGAACTAGCGACACAGCACCTCGATTGGGACGCGGTCGATGTCCGCATCGGATATTCCAATGCCAAGGAGACGGGAGCGGAAAACGCTGACTGAGAGGATGAGCTATCTGAGGCATTATGGAGGGCCGCACCCAAGTCTTTCGCCGGCATTGCAGCAAAGCTGCATTGCGTGTTGGAGACGGAGGATCCTGGCTCGGGTTTGCAAGACGCGCCGTGGCCGCAGTTGCGCGCTATTCTGGCTGAACTTGTGCGGATTGCGGCACCAGGCAATTGATCGTCGCGGCATTCTTTAGCCGGGGTGGAAGATTTCGGGTCCGCCTACAATACAGCTGGTGTAATATCTCCTTGGTTTTTCGGTTCTCAAGACTGCGACTGAGTGTCTGAAGCGACACCTATAACCAGTTCGTAGGCCGTGCTGCGGCCGCCAGCTTCCCCTTTGCGAAGGATGCCTTTCGCCAAAAGGTCCGCGATGTCACGCGATGCCGTGTCCTGGGATGCATTCGTCAATTTCGCCCATTTGGTCGATGTGAGCTTCCCCTCGAAATTTCCCTCCAGCAACCGATTGAGAACCCTGGCCTGTCGCGGATTGAGGTCGCGAGCGACATGGCTCTGCCAGAACTCAGTCTTCAGCATGACATTGTCGAGGGTCAGCAAGGCGGCGCCCACCGCACTGCTTAGACGATCGAGAAACCATTGAATCCATTTCGTGATGTCGAGGTCCTCGTGGGTTGTTACGGATTGCAGGGCCTCGTAGTACCCGGCACGCGATTTCTCGATAGCTGCGGACATGGAATATAGCCGTTGAGCGCCCCTGCCACTGCGCGCAAGGACCATGTCGGCGATCGCACGGGTTATGCGGCCATTGCCATCGCCGAACGGATGGATGGCGACGAACCACAGATGAGCGATAGCTGCCTTGAGGAGCGGATCCATCTGCTGTGATCCATTGAACCAATCGAGGAAGGCCTCCATCTCGGTCTCCAGGCGCTCGGCCGGCGGTGCGACATAATGCACCTTCTCGTGCCCAAAAGCTCCGGACACGATTTCCATGCGGCCGCCGGAATCGTCACGCCAGTCGCCTACCCGAAGTCGATGTCCCCATTCGTTGCGACCGGTCGGAAATAGGGCGGCATGCCACTGAAAAAGACGTTCCTCTGTTAAAGGTTTGAAACAGTCAATTGTAGCATCGAGCGTTATGTGAACGATCCCCTCAATCGAGCGGCTGGGCGTCACAAAGCCGTCGATATCAATACCAAGTCGTCTTGCCAAAGAGGACCTGACTTGTTGCTCATCCAGCCGTTCCCCCTCGATCGCCGACGATTTTACGACGTCGTCCGTCAGGGCTTGCAGGAACGTTGCTTCACGGGTTCGAAAGCCAAGGCTCTCTACCCGCCCGATAAGGCGGCCTTGGTCAAGGCGCACGTTCGCGAGAGACGTCGTAAACTCGTCTGATTGCCATTCAAAAGCTGGCCAATTTGGAGACTGCCAAATGTATGTCATACTCTATGATTGGAGCTTGATGCGGAGAATAGCAAGCTTATTCTCCGCAAATATGCGGAGTAAAGTCGTGTTATCTCCGCATGACTTAGAGACGAAGCTATATCGAGAGGTTGACGCTCGCATGTTCATGACCGCGAGTGTTTGTCGCCGATCTTTTCCACTTGCGACCACAGCGACCTGATCGCCGCGCCACGTTTTCCAGTAGAATCGGAAAACTTCAGCGCCATGCCGTTGTTCCCAGGCCCCCCCTGAATGTGCGTGGCGGAGGGAAAGTTTAGGAACACTGTGACGATCTCAGCTTTATCCCCGTTATCCAAGCAGATTGTGATTTGAGCGGGCGACAGCGGAAAAAATTCTCAAGGTAGCTAGCTGCCTGATTCCGATAACTATTCGCTGAATTTCCAATCATCAGGATAATATTCCCACCCCTGCGGTTGCTTGACTCTTTGCCGCAGCAGGAACAGAAACAGAACATCCGCATTTTGTCCAGCATGATGCTGGTCCAAAATATCAGCCACACGACCTTGAAGGGAGCCGTGAACGATGACTGCTGCCCGAGCCCAAGGGATGTCGGATGTGATCTCCGACTTGCGTGAGCGGATCGCGACGATGGAAGGCGTGTCGGCCAAAAAGGTCGGCTGTCTTGCCTTCGGCGTTCCCGAGGTTGATGCGATCCTGCCGGGCGGTGGGCTGGCCTACGGCGCATTGCATGAGTTCGCCGGCGGCGGGGCAGGGACTGTCGATGGCGCCGCAGCAGCATTGTGTGTCGCCGGCATTGCCGCGCGAACCAAGGGCCCGATCGTTTGGTGCCTGACCCGGCCCGACCTGTTCTTCCCCGCCCTGGCGCAGGTTGGTCTTCATCCCGACCGGGTGATCTTCGTCGAGTCCGACAAGGAAGAGGACGTGCTTGCCAACATGGAGGAGGGCTTGGCCTTCGGTGGCCTCGGCGCCGTGGTCGGCGAGCTCGTCCGATTGCCGATGGTCAGCTCCAGGCGGCTGCAGCTTGCCGCGGAACGCACGGGCACGATGGCGCTCGCGGTGCGGCGATGGCGACGCCAGACAGAGGCAAACGACTTCGGCCAGCCGACCGCCTCGACGACGCGGTGGCGTGTCAGCGTCATGCCGTCGCAAGACCTTCCGGTGCCTGGTGTCGGCCGGGCGCAGTGGTTTTTGGAATTGATGCGCGTGAAAGCGGGTGAATGTGCTGAGTTTCTCGTAAGGGCATGTGATGACAAGGGTCGTATCGATCTATCTCCCGGATCTGCCGACCGATCGGATCAGACGCGACGATCCGTCCATTCCGGCTGAGCAGGCAATCGCGGTGATCGCCAGGAGCGGTTCGAAACGTTGGGTATCGGCCGTCGATGCGGCTGCGCGCAAAGCCGGCCTGCGCGTTGGCATGCCGGCGGCCAAGGCACAGGCGCTGTTTCGAGGATTGATGCTTGTTGATGCTGAGCCTGATGTCGATGCGGCGGCACTTGAACGGATAACGCTATGGGCACTGACCCAATACTCCCCGATCGTCGCCGTCGACGGTACGGATGGTATCGTGCTCGACACCGAAGGCGCCGATCATCTTCAGGGTGGTGAACTGCCCATGGTCACGAAGATCTCCAACCAGTTCCTGGCGCGCAAGCTGACAGCGCGCGTGGCGATCGCCGACACCTGGGGTGCGGCGCACGCCTGCGCGCGGGCGATCAGCCGCGAGACCGTCATCGTACCTGTTGGCAAGACGGTCGCTGCCGTCGAAAAGCTGCCGATCACGCTGTTGCGCCTGCCGGAGAAGATCCTCGGTGATCTCCGAACACTAGGCTTCCAGACTGTCGGCGAATTGGCCAATACGCCACGCGCGCCGCTGACGCTGCGTTTCGGACCGGAAATCGCCAGGCGCCTCGACCAGATGTTCGGCCGCGTCGCGGAGCCGATCGATCCGATCCGAACGCCGGAGCTGATCGAGGTCACAAGAGCCTTCGCAGAGCCAATCGGGGCTGCCGAGACCATCGACAAATATGTCGGCCGCCTGGTCGTACAGCTGATTGGCGAGCTGCAGAAGCGCGGTCTCGGCGTGCGCCGCGCCGACCTGATCGTCGAGAAGGTCGACGGCAGCAGGCAGGCGATCCGCGCCGGAACGGCCAAGCCCGCCCGTGATGTCGCCTGGCTCACGAAGCTGTTTCGTGACCGGACGGAAAAGATCGAGCCCGGCTTCGGGATCGAGAAATTGACGCTGGTTGCCGTCATGGCTGAACCGCTTGACGACATGCAAAGGGTCTCGTCCCTGGTCGAGGACGAGGTGAGGGATGTCACCCCGCTGATCGACATTTACGGCAATCGCGGACAACGGGTCTATCGTGTGGCGCCGGTTGCCTCCGATGTCCCCGAACGCTCGGTTCAGCGCATTGCCGCCGCATCAGGTCCGTTCGAAGTCGCATGGGTCGGTCATTGGCGCCGGCCAGTCCGCCTTCTGCCGCGCCCGGAATTGATCACGGCAATCGCCCTCATGCCTGATCACCCGCCGGCCTCGATTGTCTGGCGCGGCCGACGGCGAAAGGTCAAGCGTGCCGACGGTCCGGAGCGCATCTTCGGAGAGTGGTGGCAGCGCGACACAGAGATGGAGGCGGTCAGGGACTACTTCGTCATCGAGGATGAAGCCGGCGAACGCCTCTGGGTGTTTCGAGCAGGTGACGGTGTCGATCCTGAGACCGGTGACCATCGCTGGTTCATGCACGGGATATTCGCATGAACTACGCCGAGCTCCAGGTCACGACGCATTTCTCGTTCCTGCGCGGAGCATCGTCGGCCAACGAGCTCTTCACCCGCGCTAGGGACCTGGGCATCGAAGCGATTGGTGTGGTCGATCGCAACAGCTTGGCCGGTATCGTTCGTGCGCTCGAAGCGTCTCGCGCCACGGGCCTGCGACTGGTCGTTGGCTGCCGGCTGGATCTTGGCGATGGCATGTCTGTGCTGGTCTATCCGACCGATCGCGCCGCCTATTCCCGGCTGACGCGGCTGATCACCCTTGGAAAGAGCCGGGGCGGCAAGAACAATTGCATCCTTCATTGGGATGACGTCGTCGCCTATTGCGACGGGATGATCGGCATTCTGGTGCCTGATCTCGCTGACGAGACCTGTGCCCTGCAGTTGCGCAAGCTGGCCGAGATCTTTGGCGATCGTGCCTATGTGTCGCTCTGCCTGCGCCGGCGGCCGAACGACCAGCTGCGCCTCCATGAGATCTCCAACATGGCCGTGCGGTTCAGGGTGAAGACCGTCGTCACCAATGATGTGCTTTTCCATGAACCGGGTCGGCGACAGCTGCAGGATATCGTCACCTGCATCCGTCACAAGACCACGATCGACGACGTCGGCTTCGAGCGCGAGCGCCACGCCGATCGCTATCTGAAACCACCAGAGGAAATGCAGCGGCTGTTTCCGCGTTATCCGGACGCGCTGGCGCGGACGATGGAGATCGTGCGGCGCTGTACGTTCTCGCTGGAGGAGCTGACCTATCAGTATCCCGAGGAAGCAATCGTGCCGGGTAAGGATGCCCAGTCTTCGCTCGAGCACTATGTCTGGGAATGCGTGCCCGATCGTTACCCGGAAGGCCTGCCGCCGGATGTCCTGAAGATCGTGCGCCACGAACTCGACCTCATCCGCACCATGAAATATGCGCCCTACTTCCTGACCGTCTTCTCTATCGTCCGTTACGCCCGCAGTCAGGGGATCTTGTGTCAGGGCCGCGGTTCGGCCGCCAACAGCGCGGTCTGCTATATTCTCGGCATCACCAGCATCGATCCTTCGACCAACGACCTGCTGTTCGAGCGTTTCGTTAGCCAGGAGCGCGACGAGCCGCCTGACATCGATGTGGATTTCGAGCACGAGCGCCGTGAAGAGGTCATTCAATGGATCTACCGGACCTACGGTCGGGAGAAGGCGGCACTTTGTGCTACCGTCACGCGCTACCGCGCCCGCGGCGCCATCCGCGATGTCGGCAAGGCGCTCGGACTGCCTGAAGACGTGATCAAAGCACTTTCGTCAGGCATGTGGTCCTGGTCGGAAGAGGTCTGCGATCGCAATGTCCGCGAACTCAATCTCAATCCGGAGGATCGGCGTCTCGCCATGACCCTGAAACTGGCACAGCAGCTGATGGGCGCGCCGCGCCATCTCGGCCAGCACCCGGGTGGCTTTGTCCTGACCCATGATCGGCTTGACGACCTGGTGCCAATCGAGCCGGCGACGATGAAAGACCGACAGATCATCGAATGGGACAAGGATGATGTCGAGGCGCTGAAGTTCATGAAGGTCGATGTGCTGGCCCTCGGCATGCTCACCTGCATGGCCAAGGCCTTCGAGCTCATTCGCGAGCACAAGGATCAGGATATTGATCTCGCAACGATCCCTCAGGAGGATCCTGCGACCTATGCGATGATCCGCAAGGCAGACACCCTCGGAACGTTTCAGATCGAAAGCCGTGCCCAGATGGCAATGCTGCCTCGACTGAAGCCGCGGACCTTCTATGATCTCGTCGTGCAGGTCGCGATCGTCCGGCCTGGCCCGATCCAGGGTGACATGGTCCATCCCTACCTGCGTCGACGCGAGGGCAAGGAGGCAGTCGAGTACCCGACGCCTGAGCTTGAGGCGGTTCTTGGCAAGACGCTTGGTGTGCCGCTGTTTCAAGAATCTGCGATGCGGGTCGCCATGGTCTGCGCCGGGTTCACCGGCGGCGAGGCAGACCAGCTGCGCAAATCAATGGCGACCTTCAAGTTCACCGGTGGGGTGTCGCGCTTCAAGGACAAGCTCGTGTCCGGCATGGTGAAGAACGGCTACACCCCTGAGTTCGCCGAGAAGACATTCTCGCAGCTGGAAGGCTTCGGATCCTACGGCTTTCCGGAAAGCCATGCGGCGTCCTTCGCCCTGATTGCCTATGCCTCGAACTATATCAAGCGTCATTTCCCGGAAGCATTCTGCGCAGCGCTGATCAACAGTCAGCCCATGGGGTTTTACGCACCGGCCCAGATAGTCGGCGACGCACGAGCCCATGGCGTCGAGGTGCGTCCCGTCTGCATTAACCGGTCTCGGTGGGATTGTACCTTGGAGAGGATCGGCAATAGCGATCGGCATGCCGTCCGGCTGGGTTTCCGGCGGGTCAAGGGCTTGGCGGTCGCAGATGCGGCTCGGATCGTCGCCGGTCGTATGAACCGGGATTTCCAGTCGGTCGATGACACCTGGCGCCGGTCCGGTGTGCCCGCTGAAGCGCTCGTTCAGCTCGCCCAGGCCGATGCCTTCCTGCCGTCGTTAAAGCTTGAGCGCCGTGATGCGCTCTGGGCGGTCAAAGCGTTGCGCGACGAACCCCTGCCGCTGTTTGCCGCGGCCGCTGAGCGCGAGATGCAAACCATCGCCGAACAGCAGGAGCCAGACGTGGAGCTTCGGCAGATGACCGATGGCCACAACGTTATCCAGGACTACAGCCATACCGGCCTGACACTACGCCAGCATCCAATTGCCTTCCTGCGCAAGGATCTGCAGCAGCGCAACATCATCACCTGCGGCGAAGCGATGAACGCGCGCGATGGCCGGTGGGTCTATACGGCTGGCCTCGTCCTCGTGCGCCAGAAACCAGGGTCGGCCAAAGGCGTGATGTTCATCACCATCGAGGACGAGACCGGGCCGGCCAATATTGTCGTCTGGCCGACGCTATTCGAAAAGCGCAGGCGCGTCGTGCTTGGATCCTCGATGATGGCGATCAATGGGCGGATCCAGAGGGAAGGGGAAGTGGTACACTTGGTGGCGCAGCAGCTGTTCGATCTTTCTAACGACCTTTCGGGGCTGGCCGATCGCGATACCGAGTTCAGGTTACCGACGGGCAGGGGCGATGAGTTTGCCCATGGTGGAGGGCCGGATCTACGCGATACGCCGAAGCCGGTCGTTCAAGCGCGCGATATGTTTGTGCGCGATTTGCATATCGACACGCTGAAGGTGAAGAGCCGGAATTTTCAGTGAGTTGAACTCCGCTCGAAGCTGCGGCGCGGCGTTTGCTGTGAAGGCGAGGGTAAAAACTAAACTTGGTTTCATAGCCGCATTGAAATCGGTTCCTTTTCAGTTGCAAGAACCAACGGAGGTGTCGGTGCCACCACGATTTATGCCTATGCCTCCAACATGCCGCAAAACTTACCGGTGACGGGCGAGAGACATCTTCGATCTGGTGACACGCCAGGTGACACGGAGCAGCGGCTGACGCTTCCTGCGCAACCTTGTTACTTGTTGTCCGCTCAGCTGCCACCGGACTAACCTGGATCCAAGGTCACTACATGTGAAGGACACGCCGGCATGCGCCGGCGCTTCCTTGCAGTTAGTGCACTGCGCCCGATCCTCCGACCGCGACAATCGTGAAAGGCTGCCCTTCGACATCAATGGTTCGGTCTTGCTTGAATGTCTCGACGTCAACCATGCGAACCATACCACGGCGCGGGTCGGTCACCGCGATATGGTCGCCGGCAACGGCAAGGCGTGGCCGCGGGTCGCGCCAATGGCCATCCTTGCTATAGGGTTCGGTAACCGGTAACGACCTCTTGATGCTGCCATCCACAACGTCGAGCAGATGAAGCTTACCGTCCTCCGTCAGGATATAGGCAGTGTGGGGTCTGGCGGGGTCCAGCGCAAAATCGATACGGCGGAGCGGCAGGTCGATAAGGCGATAGGGCTTCTTGTCATCAGGGTCGATCAGCACCACCTTGTCCTCCCCGTAATTGCCGAGAAAGAACTGCATGGAGGTCCCGCCAAGAAGCGTCGAGACCTTGCCCTTTGGCAAGGTGTCGCCGTAGTTCAGCATCTCGAACTTCGGCCCATCCATGCCGCCAGGCCGCGCGACAAGGACACCTTCCTCGCAACCGAAGGCAACAAGACGGGCGGAGGTCGCTTCACCGTGAAGGCCGGTGCATTGTTCCACGTCACCGACTTGCTTGCCCTCCCTGTCGAGCACGCGAAGACCAAGGCGTGGCGGCAATTCCCCCTCCCTGACCGGTGCATCCATGTTTGGCACGGAGACGAGGAGATGTTTGCCCATCGGAACGGCAACCCCGTGATGAGGAGCCGTGGTGTTGTATGGCTTGGGATCGACCTTGCCCTCCTGCAGCGCGCTTTCCTTGAGAAGGTCGAAGCTGCCGCCGCGATCAAAAAAGACGGCAAGGTCGTCTCCATGCGCGACGACGTGGCCCGGCTTCTCGCCTTTAATCGTCGCCAGCAGCTCCGGGCCCTTGATCTCGATGTCGCGATGTTCGCCATGGTCGGACAGGTGAATGCCCGTGTCGATCGCGTGGACGACATTCTGGTCGCCCTGGATTGCGAACACGGTACGGCCGGTATCGCTGAGCGACATTGCCGCATACCCCTCCAGTTCGAAGCGACCGATTTCCTTGTCGCTACCAAGATCGATGGCGCGCACGGTAGGTTGCGTGTGGTCGGCGATAAAAAGGCGCCAGGTGGCGCGGCCCTCCTCCTCAGCACGCAGCGTCAGGGGCGCAACGGTCCCGGCGATAATGGTTGTGGCTAGAAGTAGAGGGATTTTGGATCGGAACATGAATGTCTCCCAACTGTGAAAACTCGGCTGCCGAAGCGGTCTTTGTGACCTCCAATTCAGTCGACGGCAACGATTGAACATCGAATCGTAATGTTATACAGTTACCATAAATCGCGACTTGTTTGTTTAGTCAAGGCGCGATCGGCGTTTTGAGGAAACAGGACGAAGGGGACTGGACACCCCCCACCAAACCTTGACTTTCCTGACGAGGCACCGAGCTTTCGCAGATCTTGCCGTCCATTCTGCTATGTTACACGATCGCAGAGGCAGCAAGACGATAGGAAAGGGAACGAGATGAAACGCATTCCAGCTCTTCTACTCCTCGCTGCATCCGGTTTGGCCGGATGTAGTCCAACGCAACAGGGTGCCGGTATCGGCGCAGCAACAGGTGCTGTCGTGGGCGGCGTTGCGACCGGTAACGTCCGCGGTGCGGCAGTTGGCGCAGCGGTTGGTGGCGTCGCCGGTGCGGTGATCGGCAACGTGGCCGGTCAACCTGGCAAATGCTATTATCGTGATCGCAACGGTCAGCAATATGTGGCGGCTTGCCCTCAGTAAAATATCTCAGCCCCTTATCGTCGATTTTTTGTCCACGGTAGGGGGCTGATGCTTTCTGGAGATTGTCTCTACTTCTAATGACCCGCGGCAAGCTCGTATTGTCCGCCCGTTCGGCACATCTCGCAGCCAGGGTATCACGCACTGGAGACGACGAGCGGGAGCAAGATCCAGGACCTGCCATCTTGGCACCACGGCCCATCACTTCGCGCGTCGTCAAGCTCTTCGTGAGCTAGCGCAACCCTTCGACACGGATCTGACCTTCACATACCAAGCCGCATGACATTTGAGTGACACGCTCGGCTATCCCTGTTCGCCCTTCTGGCGGAAGACCAGGAGTATGAAATAAGGGCATCCGATAAAAGCCGCCAAAACACCCGCCGGGATTTCATAGGGAAAGTCCACGCTTCGGCCAATCCAGTCCGCGAGCATCATAAGCAATCCGCCAATTGCGCTCGACATCAGCATGAAGGATCCCGGACCCTTTGGGCGCGCCATGCGCGCCATAT
>NZ_DDHH01000178.1:1160-2589 GCF_002338015.1 Rhizobium sp. UBA1881 | reverse complement strand
GCCGGCGGCGCCGGAGCGGCTCAGCAGGCGGCCGCCGTTGGCGTGATCACGCTGAAGAAGGGCGACTTCCCGGTTACGACCATCCTTCCCGGCCGCGCCGAGGCGTTTCAGACCGCCGACATCCGTCCGCAGGTCAGCGGCCTCATCCGCGACATCACCTTCCGCGAAGGCGGCGAGGTGAAGAAGGGCGACGTTCTCTACCAGATCGAAGACGCCCCCTACGTCGCGGCCGTCGCCCAGGCGCGCGCCGCCATCGCCAAGGCCGAGGCCAGCGTGCCGAGCGCGCAGAGCAATTTCGACCGCTACCAGCGCCTGGTCGGCTCCGGCGCCACGCAGATCGAGTTCGAAACCGCCAAGACCAACCTCCTGCAGGCCCAGGCCGAGGTCGAATCGGCGAAGGCCGCCCTTTCGGCCGCCGAGATCGATCTCGACCACACCAAGATTGTCGCGCCCTTCGATGGCGTGATCGACCAGACGGCCTACAACGTCGGCAACGTCGTCTCCGCCAACCAGACCACGGCGCTGACCACCGTTCGTCAGCTCGACCCGGCCTATATCCTTCTGACGGAATCGAGCACCAACCTGCTGCGTCTGCGCAGCGCGATCGCCGATGGCGAGATCAAGGGCACCAGCGGCAACGACGCCTTCCGCCTGATCCTCGAAAACGGCAAGGAATACGGTGAGAAGGGCACGCTCGACATGTCGAAGTCGGTTGTCAGCGAGACAACGGGCACCTTCACCATCCGCGTGCGCTTCCCCAATCCCGACCGCATCATCCTGCCGGGCATGTATGTCCGCGCGACGCTGGAACTCGGTTCCGAAAACGGCTTCGCCCTGCCCCAGCTCGCGACCAGCCGCAATGCCAATGGTGAGCTGTCGGCTCAGTTCGTTTCCGCGGATGGCAAGGTCGAAAACCGCATCTTCGAAAACGCATCGCCATCCAACAATGCATGGCTGGTGACCGATGGCGTCAAGGACGGCGATCAGCTGATCGTCTCCGGACTTCAGTCGATCACCGCGGGCATGCCGGTCAAGCCGACCGAGATGAAGATCAATGACAAGGGTATCGTCGTGCCCGTGGCGCCTCCAGCCGCCGCCGGCGACGCGCAGAAGCCCGCCGCGAAGTAACGCGTCGATCATTGATCCGAGCCGTACAGGAATTAGCCAATGGCCAAGTTTTTCATCCGACGTCCGATCTTTGCGTGGGTCATAGCGATCACGATCATGCTCGCGGGCGTGCTGGCGATCTTCACGCTGTCGATCTCGCAGTATCCGGATATCGCGCCGACCACGGTGCGCATCAACGCCACCTATCGCGGCGCCAGCGCTGAAACCGTCGAGAAATCGGTGACGACGATTATCGAGGACGGCATGACCGGCCTCGACGACCTCACCTACATGACCTCGACCTCGTCGACCGGCTCGGCCA
>NZ_DDHH01000178.1:0-968 GCF_002338015.1 Rhizobium sp. UBA1881 | reverse complement strand
CATCTCGCTGACCTTCGGCACGGCGGCCGATCCCGATATCGCCCAGGTGCAGGTGCAGAACAAGCTGCAGCTGGTGCAGTCCCAGCTGCCGAGCGACGTTATAGACGCCGGCATCAGCGTCACCCGCTCGACCTCGAGTATCCTTCTCGTCGGTGCGCTGGTCTCCACCGACGGCAAGCGCAACTCCGTCGATCTCGGCAACATCCTGTCCAACTCGATCGAAAAGCAGGTACAGCGCCTCGAAGGCGTCGGCAGCGTCAACATCTTCGGCTCCGGCTACGCCATGCGCGTCTGGCTCGACCCCTACAAGCTGGTCAAGTACCAGCTGACGACGGGCGACGTGACCTCGGCAATCGAGGCGCAGAACACCCAGGTATCCGTGGGTTCGCTCGGCGCCCAGCCTTCCCTCGAAGGCCAGCAGATGAACGTCACGATCACCGCGCAGAGCCAGCTGACCACCGTTTCCGACTTCGAGCACATCATCTTGAAGGTCGAGAAGGACGGCTCGACGGTTCGCTTGAGCGACGTCGCGCGCATCGAGATCGGCCAGGAAAGCTATGGCGGCTCCTCGCGCTACAATGCGCAGCCATCGAGCGGCTTCGCCGTCAACCTGGCGATCGGCGCCAACGCCATCGATACCGCCGGCCGTGTGAGAACCGCGCTCGATTCCATTTCCAAGGGCCTGCCCGAGGGCGTGGAGATCACCTATCCCTATGACACGACGCCCTTCGTCGAGCTGTCGATCGAAAAGGTGGTGCACACGCTGATCGAAGCCATCGTGCTCGTCTTCGTCGTTCTCCTGGTCTTCCTGCAGAACTTTCGGGCGACGCTCATTCCGACCATCGCGGTTCCGGTGGTTCTGCTCGGAACCTTCGGCATCCTTGCCGCGACAGGCTATTCGATCAACACGCTGACCATGTTCGCCATGGTACTCGCGATCGGTCTGCTCGTCGACGACGCCATCGTCG
>NZ_DDHH01000199.1:1399-32029 GCF_002338015.1 Rhizobium sp. UBA1881 | reverse complement strand
TCGATCAGCGGCGCGATCTCGTCTGCGATGGCGAGAAGCGCGATGGAGCCGACGCCAGCCAGCCCCAGCCCGAATGCGATGGTGACGAAAGCGATGACGCGGCCGATATCCTCGGGCGTCAATCCGAGCCTCGAATAGGCGCGGTAGCGGATCGCGCCACCGCTCAGCGCGCCGAAACCTGCCGTGTTGCCGACGGCATAGGCGGCAAACGCGGTCAGCGCGACCTGCGGGAACGGCAGCTTCTTGCCGACGTAGTCGATGGCGTTGACGTCGTAGAACACCAGCGCGAGAAAACTCAACGCCGTGAAGAACAGCGCCAGCACGATCGAGCTGATCTTGGTGTCGGCCAGCGCCTGCACCACGTCGTCATAGCGCACCTCGGTCGTCAGCTGCTCGATCGCGAAACCGACCATGCAGAACACGGCCAGCGTGGCGAGCGCCGTCAGATGCGTCCGATACCGGCTGAAAAACCGCGAGATGGCGGATTCTTCTATGACTTCAATCTCTTCCAAATTGGCGTGCTTCGACATTACGAACCGTCGTAAACCTACATATTAGCGGGAATCATGTCTTGGACATCTAACATAACCTGCATGTAAGTTCTTGGACGGATGCCCGCGAATACATGCCAACACTACCCCAATGCCGCTTAACGACGCCTGCTTCATCCCCAATTGGGGCATTTTTGGCGCGAGGACAGGGGTTTGAATATTGTATTTTCGTAAGGTTAAAGCCCTCGGTGGTTGATACCGGCATCCGTGGATGCCGGCATACCACTTAGGCGGCCGGCTCGGCGCCCTGACCGCTCTTCTGCGCCGCATAGCGCGCAGCAGCCGCATTGGCGTCCGCATCATGCGTTTCGCTCGATACCTGCAACGTCGGCACGGCGAACTCGATGCCGTTCTCCTTGAAGGCCGTGCGGATCATCGCCAGCGCGTTGCGGCGGATGACGAACTGCTCGCCGGGTTTCGTCATCATCGCCAGACGGATGACGATCGCGAACTCGCCGAACTGCTCAACGCCCTTCATCTTCATCGTCTCGATGATATGAGGCGCGTAATCGGGGTTTTCGAGCAGCTTCTGGCCGATCTGCTTGATCACCTTCTTCGCCAAGACGAGGTCGGTGTCGTAGGTGACGTTGAGGGTGATCTTGTCGATCGTCCAGTCACGGTTGAGGTTCTTGACCGCCCCGAGCTCGCCGAACGGCACCGTCGTCAGCGGCCCGCGATGGTGGCGCAATCTCACGGAGCGCAGGCTGAAGGCCTCGACCACACCCTTGTGGCTGCCGCTCTCGATATACTCGCCAACCCGGAAGGCATCGTCCCAGAGATAGAACATGCCGCTGATCACATCCTTGACGATGGTCTGCGCCCCGAAGCCGACCGCGACGCCGACAACACCGGCGCCGGCGATCAGCGGCCCGATCTCGACGCCGAGGCCGGAGAGCACCATCAGCACGGCGATGACCGCGATGACGACGGCGAGGACATTGCGGAAGATCGGCAGCAGCGTCTGCAGCCGCGCCCGCCTTGCCTTCTCGTCATCGTTGATCGAGCCCTCCAGAGGCGAGTCCTCCAGCCTTCCATTGATATAGGCGCGCGCCAGGTGCCAGAGCAGATCGGCCGCAAGCAGGATGACGATGCCGCCGACGGAACCGCGTACGATCCGGTCGATCATCGTCTCGCCCGCCGCCATCCTATCGGCCGCGAAGCCGAGAATGCGGCCAAGCCAGAGAGCCGCGATGGTGATGATGACGGCGCGCACACCGCGATCGAGCAGCACCGCCGCAATCCGCTTCTTGGCGAGGAAGCCAGCTTCCGCCTTGTGCAGCGCCCGCACGGCAAGCGTCGAGACGCGCAGAACGCGCGGCAACGCCACGAGATAGATGCCGATCCACAGGATGAGATTGAAGCCCGCCACCCACAGCAGCCAGAGCGCTGCGAAATAGATGGTCAGCATCCAGGAGGCCGTCGTGCTCTTCTGCCCCTCCTCTGCCGGGCGCGACCAGACCGCTTCGGTCGCGATGGCAAGCAGCCCGAGCCCGAGCGCGTAGGCCACGAGATAGCGCGACCCGGGAGAGAAACCCAGCGGCGCCATCAGCTGGATCAGCACCCAGCCAAACACGAAATAGATGATGAAGATGCAGCTGCGCTTGAACCAGAACATCGCGGTGGCACGCGAGACGTCCCGTTCGCCGCCGACATGCGGCAGCGTCACCAGCGCCACGATGAGACGGCCGACCGAGATGGTGACGCGCGAGACGATCAGCGCGATGGCGACCGCGATCGCCAGCGATTGCGTGATCGGCGGCCAGTTGAAGAGCACGAGCGGAACGAGCGTCGCGACGCAGAACACCAGCGCCGGCACAATACGGTAGCTCAGATTGTTCGCCGCATGATGCGCGACCGTGACGACCGCGCCATCTTCGAGTTTGACACGCGGGCGCGGCACGATCATCCGGAACAGGAGTTCCGCCACCACTCCGGCCAGGAACAGTGCCAGCAGCTCGATGGTCACGAATGCCCAGCCACTCGGCTGCACCTCGCGTTCGACAATCTCCGATGCATTCTCGACTTCATCGGGCAGCGTCATCGCAGCGCCGGAGACAAGATCGAAGTGACGGCGCGCATGGCCGAGGAAATCGGAGAGAACCGACATCTGCTCGCCGGACATCTCGCCGCCGGGTACTGCCGGTTGTGCCGGGGTGCTCGCCGGCTGCGCTGCCGCCGGGGCCTGTCCTGTCGGTGTCTGGGCCGTCGGGCTTTGCGTCTGCGCCTGCGTCGCCATCCATTGCTTGACGGCGGGCGTCTCCATGAGCTGCAGCATCTGCCGCACCTCGGCGGGCGGCGGCGCTGCCGGTGTCGGGCTGGGTGTTGCCGCGGGCGTTTGCGCCGCTGCACTCGAAACGATCATGCCAAATGCAAGGAGCGGCAGAAGCCGCTTCATGACGCGCGCACCAAACCCCAGACCCATACCAGCCCCTCCAATATATATAGCGTAGCTTATATTGAAGCGCGGGAAAGAAAAGCCCGCGCAGCTTGTGGCTGCGCGGGCTTGGATAACCATTATTGCTGAATGGTTTACGCCTTCGGCTTTTCGACGTGGCCGCCGAAGCCGGCGCGCATCGCCGAGAGCACCTTGTTGGCGAATTCGTCGTTGTCGCGCGAGGAGAAGCGGCTGTAGAGCGCAGCACTCAGAACCGGCGTCGGAACGCTTTCGTCGATCGCAGCCATGATCGTCCAGCGGCCTTCGCCGGAGTCCGAAACGCGGCCGGCATAGGCGCCGAGCGCCGGATCGGCATGCAGCGCATCCGAGGTCAGGTCGAGCAGCCAGGAGGTGATGACGCTGCCACGACGCCACACTTCGGCGACATCCTGCAGGTTGAAGTCGTACTGGTAATGCTCGGGATGCGCGATCGGCGCCGTCTCGGCATCGACTTCATGATTATCGGCGCCGATATTGGCGCGCTTCAGGATGTTGAAGCCTTCGGCGTAAGCCGCCATCAGGCCGTATTCGATGCCGTTGTGCACCATCTTGACGAAGTGGCCGGCGCCGTGCGGGCCGCAATGCAGATAGCCCTGCTCGGCCGTGCTGCCGGCCTGGTCGGGGCGGTGCGCCGAAGGAACGACATCGCCGACGCCGGGTGCCAGCGACTTGAAGATCGGTGACAGCGATTCAACCACGGCCTTTTCGCCGCCGATCATCAGGCAATAGCCCCGCTCGAGACCGAACACGCCGCCGCTGGTGCCGACGTCGACATAGTGCAGGCCCTTGGTGATCAGCTCGCCGCCACGGCGAATGTCGTCGTGGTAATAGGAGTTGCCACCGTCGATGATGATATCGTCGCTGTCGAGCAGCGGCGTGATCTGCGCGATCACCTTGTCGGTGATGGCCGCCGGCAGCATCAGCCACACGGCGCGCGGGCGCGAAAGCTTCGAGACGAACTCTTCCAGCGAGGCGCTGCCGATGGCGCCCTTGCTGACCAGATCGTTCACGCTTTCCGTCTTCGCATCATAGACCACGCATTCATGGCCATCACGCATCAAGCGCTGGACCATGAAGCTGCCCATACGGCCCAAGCCAACCATGCCAAGCTGCATCTCATAATCTCCTGAGAATTGAGAATCTAATCGATATTATGCGCGAATACCTATCACTCGCACTGCAGCACGCAAGCGAAGTCTCCGTCACAATAGCGGGAACGCTACCGCTTCGGACGCGGATGAACGCGAGAACCGCGAGCCCGCAAGGCGTTTCGCCGAATCTGGAAACTAAAAAAATATTTCGAATGTCAACCGCAAACCGGCATTAAGGCTGCGGCTCATTGCTGCACCGCAAGAATTACGCGCCCGCTGGTGGCATCGCTGAGCATCCGCGCGGTCTCGGAGAACACGGCTTCCGGCACCGAAAGCGTCAGCAGCGCACCCGCATCCACGAACACCTCGGCCACCACGCGCACGCCGGCAGAGCCCGCAAGCCGCGCCTTCACCAGAGCCAGATCCGAGAAATTCACCGCGATCTCGGCCTCGATGGTCGCGACCAGCTCGACCGTCGCCGCGGCCCTCAGACACGCGGCAGCGGTCCCGCCATAGGCGCGGATCAGGCCGCCGGTTCCAAGCAGCACGCCGCCGAACCAGCGGGTAACCACGACCGCCACCCGGTCGAGCGACTGCCCGTCGATCGCCTGCAGGATCGGCTTGCCGGCAGTCCCACTCGGCTCGCCGTCATCGTTGAAGCGATAGTTCTGCCCGATCCGCCACGCCCAGCAATTGTGATTGGCGGCTGGATCGCCATGCGCGGCCAGAAACGCCCGGGCATCCTCTTCGGAGCCGATCGGCGCCGCGACAGCCAGAAACCGGCTCTTCTTGACGATCTGCTCCAGGGTCTCGATGCGGGTGAGTGAAAACATGGCCATTGCCATATCGCCAGCACCGCGCGCTTCGCAAGCAAAACCGGCTTGAAGCCCCAGCCCCGCTCGCAAATCCCAGCCCCACTCGCAAATCAAAGGCCACAAAAGCAAAACGCCCGCAGCTGGAAGCAACGGGCGTTTGAAATCTATCTGCTCATAAAGAGCAGCGATCGCTTGTTAGCGAGTAGCGTCGCGAGCAACGCGCTGGATCTCGGAGCGGTCGATACCGAGGTCGTTCAGCGCACGGTTGGACATGCGGCCGAGTTCGCTGACGGTCTGACGATACTTGCGCCAGTTATTGAAGGAGCGTGCTACGTTCATGATGATCCCCTTTCCTAGGGCTTTCAGCGCTTGGCAGCGTGCTTGCTGCCCGTGTCTCTCTGTTGATGCGAATATATGCATGAAGGCCGACAACGAACAGCGCTAAAGCATCAGAACACCTATGCATTCGACGCATGGCTTAAACAGTGCTGCTTAATATTTTTGCCCTCAGAAAAGCCGTAAACGTTTTAGGAAAACGCCATTTTGCGACCATTTCGCCCGAATTCGCGGAATGGCATTCGGCTCGACCACAATCGTTAAAGTGTTTTAACCGTTTTAATCGACGGATATTGGCTTCATGCTTCGGAAAATCAGCGATTTCTGCGTGAGAAAAACCCGAAACGCATCCCGTGCGCTCAGCGCATGCATTGTTGGCAAGCCTGCGACACAGTACCGGACGGCCTGTGAAAGGCTCACGAGGAGCCTGTTTTTCGCCGCCGACAGCCCACCACCCCATTGCCAGCAAACCCGGCATACGGCAGTAGAAACGCGCCGGCGTGATCAAATGCGCGACATCAGGTGGCTGTGCCGGCGCCCACGCAACAAGGACGTCACATGAAGCATATCCTCGCCGCGGCCACGCTCGTAACCTCTACACTGCTCTCGGTCGCAGCCACCCGCGCCGCCGATTTCGGCGTCACCCCGATGACGGATGGCGACACGTTCATCGGCTGCCTTGCCCAGAACAACCACACCGGCATCGGCTACCTCGCCGTCGGCGACAAGCTGGCGCTGTTTGCCAATGCCGACGCCTTCGCGATTACCAAGGGTGAGCGCGTCAACGGGACATGGTCGGTGGATGGCGCCGCCGCCGCGGATTTCTCGTCGACCGCCGACAGCGACAAGACAGTGACGATCGACGTCCCGAACGATGCTGCGGCCGTCACAGCCTTGACCTCGGGCAAGGAACTGACCGTCACCGCCAACGGCATCGACGTCATCCTGCCGCTGACGGGCACGGAGGAGGCATTTGCCGCGCTGACGACCTGCATGAAGGAAAACGGCGCCGAATAGCGCCTGACACCAGGGCGCTCGAAGCGCGATACGATCGCTGACAATGAGAAGGAAGAGTGCGATCCGGGGGCATTAAACGCGGGCAGCGCAAATCGCTGATCGATGGCGAACCTAGGCATTTTTGCAGCAAGGCCAAGCCGTCCTCAAGCTATGCCCTCAAGCAAATGGAAGCTAGGCGGATCTATTTTCTGAAGATTGTGGCCTTCATCACTTGATGCCAAAGCGTAAGCCAATATGCAGAGCATTGTGAATATCATCATGCCGACAATCCTTTTGGTCCACACGAAAACCCGCTCTCCTCGCTTCACGCGATTCCATTCGAATTTCAGCAGTTCCTTTGCAGCATCAACAAATTGCTTTTCGACGTCTCTTATCTTTTCCGGTGTCAGGCTCGCATTGTTTGCCGCCAAGCCCTCAAAATCTGTCATCGCTTTAGTCACAGCTTTTGCGGGAGACTCTGCTGCATTAATACGCAACGCGATCCCATGACTCGCCTCATTTAGCGATTTATAGATCGGAATGAGCACACTCTCATCGGGTAGCTTCCCGGCCGACTTGAGACGAAGAGCATCGGAGATCGCGTTTATATTGACAAGATAAGCCACGAAACACTTCCGCAACTCATCAATCCATGCCTGTCGAAACTCTGAAACCTTCTGCTCTTTCCCAATCACTAAACCCAGTAGTGAAACAAGACCAGCGATTACCGCGGCACCGACCGCCCCTACACTAATTTCGTTCATTTTTCTCGTTCGAGTTTGCTTAACCTCAAAGATGTGCATTGAGGCAAAAGCCAGTTGAATGGCAACGCGCCAAATGCAACCTATAATGACAATTCACAGCGCCGCAACAGACTTCCGCCGGAGATTTGAACGCAATGCCAGAGACTTTGACTTTTCACTTTGAGGGTGCCTTAGCAGACTCCCATAGAATGAACTTCTATGAATCAGCGCGCTTCCAGTATGCTGCGGCCCGGCTGATGGTTAAGTTGGCACAATTTCGGCAGGCGGGCAGGTTCTCTCAAAAAATCAGCGCCAAATCTAACGTTGATATCCAACTTGCTAGGCAGTCGGATGGATCGTTCAACATCAATGTTGAGGACCCTGGACAGAGCTCATCTGATGATCAATTCATCAAAATATCGCTAGCTGATTTGATCGCATACGTGAGCGAGCGGATCATAGAAAAGATCGACGAGACGACACTCAACGGTGCAGCTACCCCAAACGGTGACGATGGCATTGCTACTGCAGCTCTGGGCTCAGTCCCAAGCGCTGCCATCGAGCAGCTGGCCGATGAGCTACTGGCAGGCCGCACCCTTACTTCAGATCTACCGCCGGCGGTCCAAGATGTGATTAAACGCCGTGTAGCAGAAACCCATCGCGAACAACGACTTACTGAGAATCAAAGCGCTATATCTCGGATTGATTTCGCCCGCAGCCAAAAATTAATTGCTATGTCGGCCCCGCTGATAAGCGAGATGGCGACAGCATTACGGCAAAGCGCCGACACCCTTGAGGTTCGATCTTCATCTCACGGAGTGACTAGACCGGTTCTTTTTCTCGATCGAAAAATGGCTGCAGACATCGAGACGGCTATCGTTGATGAAGCAATTACACCCATACTGGGTGACATAACTCAGTTCAACAAGGACAATGGATGGGGAAAACTGAAAATAGAAAACGGATCAAAGACCGTCAGCTTCAGCATACCTTACGACATATTGCCAACAATGAGACAAAAGCTCATCGATAACATGAAAAAAGATTTGGTTTATCTTCAAACTTATTTCGTTCGAGATCGCACTGGGGATGTTGTCCGTCTGATTGCCGTAGGAATTTTGCCGACCCCCATCTAACGGATGCGAGACTCTTGTGACCGAAAGGTATTCTCCAGAATGACTACAACCTGGAGTTTGAACCAAGAGACTCAGCTGCGCGCCGTTCGCGATATCCAATCGCAGTAGCACCACATAGAGAGTGCGATCCGCGGCAACCGATGGAGGTTTACGATCCTGGGTGCCTACAAACGTAGGTGGGCGCCATATGTCCAAGCCCACGGGCCTGGCCAGGGACAGCTCCCTTTGGATCGAGTATGGCCCCAGGGATTGTGGTTCCTGTCGAGAGGCGCAGATCGCAACTGCTATATAAGACCGATCCATGACGTGCGCCAGAGGCTGACGCGGGCGTCCCGGATTTAATTCAAGCGCGTTCGTTCAACCCGCTTAGTTCAGAGCGGCCGGCGCCCGGCCGTTCAGCTTGTCGGTAATTCCGCGCAGCTGGCTGCTGACCTCGACGATGGCGGCCGCGATGCTCTCTTCGGTGCGGCTGGTCGCGGCCAGCACCGTGTCGCGGTTGCTGCGCAGGCTGTTGAGTTCATCTTCCAGGCTGGCGACGCGCCGCGTCAGTTCCGAGATCTCGTCCATGATCATGATGCCGGCCATGACGGTGATGCGGAGGTCGCCGATTTCGCCGAACTGATCCTTGAGATGGCCGACATAGCGGTCGAAACGGGTGGCGAGATCGGTCAGGTGATCTTCCTGCCCCTCTTCACAGGCCATGCGATAGGCCTTGCCGTCGATCGTTACCGTTACCTGAGCCATGTCCTAAGTCCTCTGCTAGCGGTCGAGAACCGCACGGATCGTCTCCATCGCCGTCACCAGACGACGCGAGACCTCGCGATTGACCTCTTCCAGCCGGTTCGCGCGGAACTCCGCTTGGTCCAGCTCCTGCGCCAGCTTGGAGCGATCGGCATGCACGCGGCGCACCTCGCCCTCGATCTCGCCGGTCTCGCGCTGCCGCTCGATCCGGGCGTCGACGGCGCTGTCGAGCGCCGAAATCGCCTGCCGGAGCTCGAGGAGCGCTGCATCGATGCTGTTGCCTGTGGATGTCATGTCTTTCCGGTTCCCCGCGCAAGACCCGCGAATCGGTAATGAGGCCCGACGCGATGTTTTCAAAAGGATATGCAGCTCGCCAACTGCCCGTCAATAAAGGCTGGAAGGCGGCAGGCGAGCTAGTTGTGGATGACTGAAATCGGCAACTCTGCCCGGGGCTCCGTTGGCGCCTCTGCCGACACCCCCACCAGCAGCCTTGTCACACGCCTGTCAACTTTTGTTAAAATCGTTGGTCAAATGTCAAAAATCGTCATTCCGAGCTCTCTAATAGGGCTTCGATTTATTGACTTGCCTGCTCCAACTGCTATTTGTGCACCCGCTCTCATTGATGGTCTCCGCAGGCTTGAGGCCATCCCCCGACACCCCGGAACAAGCGGAATAGCGATGATTTCTCCTGAACAACACGACCGGATGGCAAACGCGATCCGTTTCCTCTCAATGGATGCAGTCGAGAAGGCGAATTCCGGCCATCCGGGCATGCCGATGGGTATGGCCGATGTCGCCACCGTCCTGTTCTCCAAGTATCTGAAGTTCGATCCGCTGAAGCCGCATTGGCCAGACCGCGACCGCTTCGTGCTGTCGGCCGGCCACGGCTCGATGCTGCTCTACTCGCTGCTTTATCTAACCGGCTACCCTGATATGTCGGTTGATGACCTCCAGCAGTTCCGCCAGCTCGGCTCCAAGACCGCCGGCCACCCGGAATACGGCCACGCCACGGGCATCGAAACCACCACCGGCCCGCTCGGCCAGGGCATTGCCAATGCCGTCGGCATGGCGATCGCCGAACGCAAGCTGCGCGAGGAATTCGGCGCCGACCTGCAGGATCACTACACCTACGTGATCAACGGCGACGGCTGCCTGATGGAAGGCATCAGCCATGAAGCCATCGCGCTCGCCGGTCACCTGAAGCTCAACAAGCTCATCCTCTTCTGGGACAACAACTCGATCACCATCGACGGCGCTGTCTCGCTGTCGGATTCGACCGACCAGATCATGCGCTTCAAGGCTGTTCACTGGCACACGATCGAAGTCGACGGCCACGACCAGGCTGCGATCGCAGCAGCCATCGAAGAAGCCCACAAGTCTGACAAGCCGACCTTCATCGCTTGCAAGACCGTCATCGGCTTCGGCGCCCCGAACAAGCAGGGCAGCCACAAGGTTCACGGTTCGCCGCTCGGCGCCGAGGAAATCGCAGCCACCCGCAAGGCGCTGAACTGGGAATACGCACCCTTCGTCATCCCGAACGACGTTCTCTCCGATTGGCGCGCCGCCGGCACCCGTTCGGCTGACGCCGTCAAGGCATGGGAAGGCCGCCTCGAAAAGGCAGCGACCAAGGCCGAATTTACCCGCCGCTTCGCGGGCGACCTGCCCCAGGGCTTCGACGCCGCCATCAGCGACTACAAGAAGAAGCTCGCCGAGACCAAGCCGACGGTTGCGACCCGCAAGGCTTCCGAGGACGCTCTTGAAGTCATCAACGGCTTCCTGCCCGAGACGATCGGCGGCTCCGCCGACCTGACGCCGTCGAACAACACCAAGACCAGCCAGATGCATTCGATCACGCCGACGGACTTCGCCGGCCGCTACATGCACTGGGGCATCCGCGAGCACGGCATGGCGTCTGCCATGAACGGTATCGCGCTGCACGGCGGTCTGATCCCCTACGGCGGCGGCTTCATGATCTTCTCGGATTATTGCCGTCCTCCGATCCGCCTCGCTTCGCTGATGGGCATCCGCGTCGTCCACGTTCTCACGCACGACTCGATCGGCGTCGGCGAAGACGGCCCGACCCACCAGCCGGTCGAGCAGATGGCCTCGCTGCGCGCCATCCCGAACCTCATGATGTTCCGCCCGGCCGACGCTGTCGAAACCGCCGAGTGCTGGCAGATCGCGCTGAACACAAAGGATCGTCCGTCGGGCCTGGCGCTCACCCGCCAGAACCTCACCACGGTTCGCACCGAGTACAGCGAGAAGAACCTCTGCGAACTCGGCGCCTACACGCTGGCAGGCAATGCCGACGCCAAGGTGACGATCTTCGCTTCGGGCTCCGAAGTCGAGCTGGCCGTTGCCGCCCGCAAGACGCTTGAAGAAAAGGGCGTTACCGTCCGCGTCGTCTCGGTCCCCTCGACCGAACTGTTCTTCGAGCAGCCGGATGCCTACCGCGCCGAAATCCTCGGCAAGTCGCCGATCAAGATCGCCGTCGAAGCCGCCGTGCGCGAAGGCTGGGATGCCTTCATCGGACCGGAAGGCACCTTCATCGGCATGAAGGGCTTCGGCGCTTCGGGTCCCGCCAAGGACGTCTTCAAGAAGTTCGGCATCACGACGGAAGCCGTCGTCGCCGCTGTTGAAGCAAAGCTTTGATCTGATAAAGGAGCGCCCGAGGGCGCTCCTCACTCCATAACGCAAGCCCTACTCTCGGGAGAGAAGCACATGACTGTAAAGGTTGCCATTAACGGCTTCGGCCGTATCGGCCGCAATGTTCTCCGCGCCATCGTCGAATCCGGTCGCACGGACATCGAAGTCGTTGCCATCAACGACCTCGGCCCGGTCGAGACCAACGCGCACCTGCTGCGCTACGACTCGATCCACGGCAAGTTCCCGGCCGAAGTGAAGGTCGAAGGCGACACGATCACCGTCGGCGGCGGCAAGCCGATCAAGGTCACCGCTGTTCGCGACCCGGCACAGCTGCCGCACGGCGAACTCGGCGTCGATATCGCCATGGAATGCACCGGCATCTTCACCTCGCGCGACAAGGCCGCCGCCCACCTGACGGCCGGCGCCAAGCGCGTCATCGTTTCGGCGCCTGCCGACGGTGCCGACCTGACCGTCGTCTTCGGCGTCAACCACGACCAGCTGACCAAGGACCACCTGGTCATCTCCAACGCATCCTGCACGACGAACTGCCTCGTGCCGGTCGTCAAGGTTCTCGACGACGCTGTCGGCATCGATCATGGCTTCATGACCACGATCCACTCCTACACCGGTGACCAGCCGACGCTCGACACCATGCACAAGGACCTGTACCGCGCCCGCGCCGCAGCCCTGTCCATGATCCCGACCTCGACCGGTGCAGCCAAGGCCGTTGGCCTGGTTCTGCCGCACCTGAAGGGCAAGCTCGACGGCACGTCGATCCGCGTTCCGACCCCGAACGTTTCGGTCGTCGACTTCAAGTTCGTCGCCAAGAAGGCCACCTCGGTTGCCGAGATCAACGAAGCCATCAAGGCTGCTTCGAACGGCAAGCTGAAGGGCATCCTCGGCTACACCGACGAGCCGCTGGTTTCGCGCGACTTCAACCACGACAGCCACTCCTCGATCTTCGCCTCCGACCAGACCAAGGTCATGGAAGGCAACTTCGTGCGCGTTCTGTCCTGGTACGACAACGAGTGGGGCTTCTCCAGCCGCATGTCGGACACGGCTGTCGCCTTCGCCAAGACCATCTAAGGTCTTCGCGACCAGACTTAGGGGAGCGGCTCGGGAAACCGGGCCGCTTTTCGTTTGCCAAGACGTGCCAAGGCAGCCAAACGCGCTTGCCGTCATCCGGCCGGATGCGGTAAATTCGCTCGAAGCTGCAACGCGGTCGCGCAACGAGACGCCGAGCCGACAACGAGCGAACCACCCATGAAAATCCTGATGTTGGCAATCCTACTTGTCATGATCGCCGGTGTGCTCAGCCTGACCGTCGTCGGCGGCGGCTCCAAGCAACTCGCCAAGGGCCAGCCGCTGCTGGCCTCCTCCTCGCGACTGATGGGACCGCGATAATTGCACGCACGACGGCTGCGGGGCTGGCGTGGCGCGAACGAACACCATACTGTTAGACATCAGCGAAACGAAAGAGAATTCAATGGACTACTTCACCATCGAGATATCTGGCAAAGCCATCGCGAGTTTCCGTTCGGAAAACGCCGAGGACGCCAAGCACTTCATCGAGGCCGAGGATTTCCGCGAGGATCTGACGGTGCTCGAGACGGAAGGCAAGCCGGTATGGGATGGCAAGGCGCCACTCACCCTGCGCAAGGCGACCCCGGATGAGGCGAGCGAAGTCGAGCACGCCTACGAGTTCGACGACGACCCCTCGCGCACCATCGACGATGAATTCGTCGTCTTCCTCATCCCGATTTCGGACGCGGATGAAGACGACGGCGACGAAGAGGCCTAAGGCCAAAAAGAAATACGCGACGATTGTCCAAGAAAAGGACAGGGCAGCGATTTCTGCCCTGCTCTCGCCTGATTTGATCCTACACTTTACTCAGGATCACTCTCCAACCGTTCATTTGATTTGCCGTTAGGCGGATCGCTCAGCAGCATGATGCAGCAAAGCGCAAGGATAGCCCTTTAGGTCTACCCTTCGTTCGGATTTTGCCGTTTACTGGCAGGCATCGGACCGGAACTGGAGACGCGATACCATAGTTTTAGACAGCCGCATGCGACGGGGGGCGACACTGCGGCGATTGATATTTGCATAAAGGGGTTCGGGCATGGAAGCATTCTACATCGTCGTACTGGTATCGACGGCGCTCGTGCTTCTTGCGGCCTTCTCCAGCCTGCTCGCCTTCCGCTTCGGCGCGCCCCTGCTGCTCTTGTTTCTCGGCATCGGCCTGCTTGCCGGCAGCGACGGCCTCGGCATCGAATTCACCAACAATTATCTCGCCTATATCCTCGGCTCGATCGCGCTCGCGATCATCCTGTTCGATTCCGGCTTCGGCACCCCTGTGCAGGCCTTCAAGCTCGCCGCCGTCCCCTCGATAACGCTGGCATCGGTCGGCGTCTTGATGACGGCGTCCCTGTTTGCCGTCGCCGCCATGTGGCTTTTGAACTTCAACTGGCTCGAGGGCATGCTGCTCGGCTCCATCGTCGCCTCCACCGACGCCGCCGCCGTCTTCTTCCTGCTGCGCATCGGCGGCATCAACATTCGCGACAAGGTGCGCTCGACGCTCGAGGTCGAATCCGGCACCAACGACCCGATGGCAATCTTCCTGACCATCGCGCTGGTCGAGGTCCTGGCATCGGGCGAGCGCTATCACGGTATCAACATCGGCATGCTCGCCATGTTCGTGCAGCAGATGGGTCTCGGCGTCATCCTCGGCCTGCTCGGCGGCATGATGATCGTGCTGATCGTCGGCAGGCTGGAGACTGATCGCGGCCTGACGCCGATCTTCGTTCTGGCGCTGGCGCTCCTGGTCTTCTCGTTCACCGGCGCCGTCGGCGGCAGCGGCTTCCTCGCGGTCTACGTCGCCGGCATCTATGCCGGAAATCGCAAGCTGCCCGGCTATGCCTCGATCAAGCGTTTTCAGGACGGCATGACCTGGCTGGCGCAGATCATAATGTTCCTGGTGCTCGGCCTGCTCGCGACGCCGTCGCAGTTCGGTGCGATCGCCATCCCGGCGGTCCTGCTCGCGCTCTTCCTGATCTTCATCGCCCGGCCGCTGGCGATCTGGCTGTCGCTGCTGCCCTTCGACTACACGCAGCAGGAAATCGGCTTCGTTGCCTGGGTCGGCCTGCGCGGCGCCGTCTCCATCCTGCTTGCCATCATGCCGATCCTTGGCGGGCTGGAAAACGGCCAGGTCTACTTCAACACCGCCTTCATCATCGTGCTCGTCTCGCTGCTGGTGCAGGGCTGGACTATCAAGCCGGTCGCCAAGAAGCTCGGCCTGATCATCCCGCCGCGCATCGGCGCCGTCGACAAGGTGGAGGTCGATCTGCCGGGCGCGGCCAACCACGAACTCCTCTCCTATCGCGTCGTCAAGGACAGCCCGGTGCTGCGCGGCGAGCGTATTCCGCGCTGGGCGACACCCTCGCTCGTCATCCGCGACGGCAAGTCGATGCGCTATCAATATGCTGGCCGCCTGCGCGAGAACGACCTCGTCTACCTCTTCATCGTCCCCTCCTACTCGCGCCTGCTCGACAAGCTCTTCGCAAGCCGCGTGCCGGTTGAGGAGGACGACACCGATTTCTTCGGCGCCTTCGCCCTCTCCCCCAGCCGTCCGGCGACCGATCTCGACGCCGCCTATGGCCCCGGTCTGCTGAACGAAAACGAGAAGGGCCTGACCATCGCCGAGCTCATGAAGCAGCGCCTCGGCGGCAAGGCGGAATATGCCGACCGCGTGCGCCTCGGCTCCATCATCCTCATCGTCCGCGACCTCGACGACCACGATCATATCAGCGCGATCGGCATGTCGCTGGAGGCCGTCGAGCCGGCCGTGACGCTGCCGATCTTCATCAATATGCGCGATATCATCGACCGCGTGCATGACCGCTTCAAGAGCCGCAAGAACAAGGAGGCGGCAGCCGCCGCGGCGGGTGGAAAAGCCGACGAAAACCCGCGCTGAACGCCTTGCGTCCGCGATGATCCTTGCTATGGTCCCCGCATCTTTTCAGGCAATAAACGAACGGATTTCCCAATGCCTTCCTTCAAGACACTCGACGATCTTAACGACATTGCCGGAAAGCGCGTTCTCGTGCGCGTCGACCTCAACGTCCCGGTAAAGGACGGCAAGGTGACGGACGTAACCCGCATCGAGCGTGTCGCCCCGACCATCAAGGAACTGTCCAAGAAGGGCGCCAAGGTTATCCTTCTCGCGCACTTCGGCCGCCCCAAGGATGGCCCCTCGCCGGACCTGTCGCTGACCCTGATCGCCCCCTCGGTTGAGGCCGTTCTCGGCCATCCCGTGCAGACGGCAACCGACGTGATCGGCGAAGCAGCCGCCGGCGCTGTGGCCGCCATGAAGGATGGCGACATCCTGCTTCTCGAAAACACCCGCTTCCACAAGGGCGAGGAAAAGAACGACCCCGATTTCGTCAAGGCGCTGGTCGCCAATGGCGACATCTACGTCAACGACGCGTTTTCGGCCGCGCACCGCGCCCATGCCTCGACCGAAGGCCTCGCCCGTCATCTCCCCGCTTACGCCGGCCGCACCATGCAGGCTGAACTGGAAGCGCTGGAAAAGGGCCTCGGCCAGCCGGTCCGTCCCGTCGTTGCCATCGTCGGCGGCGCCAAGGTCTCGACCAAGATCGATCTCCTCATGAACCTCGTGAAGAAGGTCGACGCCCTCGTCATCGGCGGCGGCATGGCCAACACCTTCATCGCCGCGCGCGGCACCAGTGTCGGCAAGTCGCTCTGCGAGCATGACCTCGCCGACACCGCCCGCCAGATCATGATCGAAGCCGCCACCGCTGGCTGCGCGATCGTTCTGCCCGAGGACGGCGTCGTCGCCCGTGAATTCAAGGCGGGTGCCGCCAACGAGATCGTCGCCATCGACGCCATCCCCGATGACGCAATGATGCTCGACGTCGGCCCCAAGTCGGTCGAAGCCGTCAAGGCCTGGATCGAGCGCGCCAACACGCTGGTCTGGAACGGCCCGCTCGGCGCCTTCGAGATCGAGCCCTTCGACAAGGCAACCGTTGCCGCCGCGCAATATGCGGCAGAGCGCACCAAGGCTGGCAAGCTCACCTCGGTCGCAGGTGGCGGTGACACCGTCTCGGCGCTGAACCATGCCGGCGTTGCCGATGACTTCACCTACGTCTCGACCGCGGGCGGCGCATTCCTCGAGTGGATGGAAGGCAAGGTGCTTCCCGGCGTAGAGGTCCTCACCAAGGCCAAGTAAGTCAAACCGGGCTTCTGGCCTGTTTGGACCGTTTCATTGAAGACCGCGGGAGCCAGCGCTTTCGCGGTCTTTTCGTTGAAACTAAAACAACTTTAAACTTTCAAACGTTTGAAATGATTTCAATCGTTTCAATAGCTTACCCCAGGATTTTCCTTTTAAAATTCTTCTGGTATCGCAGATTCGACTGCCGATCGGCTTTGACAAAGAGCAAAATCCGGCCGCGATGCGCCGGCTTGAGAGAAGGAATGAAGTATGGTGGACGCGAAGATGTTGGACAGGATCAGCTCGGCGCCAGGATTCATTGCAGCGCTGGACCAGAGCGGTGGTTCGACACCCGCAGCGTTGCGCCTCTACGGCATTGCCGACAGTGATTACCAGGGTGACGAGGAAATGTTCCGCCTGATGCACGCCATGCGCGTCCGCATCATGAGCGCCCCCGCCTTCACCGGCGAAAAGATCATTGCCGCGATCCTCTTCGAGCGGACCATGGACGGCGACGTCGATGGCCAGCCGGTTCCTTCCTATCTCTGGGAAAAGCGCGGCGTCGTGCCGCTTCTCAAGATCGACAAGGGCCTGGCTGCCGAAGAAAACGGCGTCCAGATCATGAAGCCGATGCCTGAGTTGGAGACGCTCCTCGCGCGCGGCCGCGACAAGGGAATTTTCGGCACGAAGATGCGCTCGGTGATCGCAAGCGCCGACAGGACAGGCATTGCAGCCGTCGTAAAGCAGCAGTTCGAAGTGGCACGCCAGATCATCGGCAGCGGCCTCGTTCCGATCGTCGAACCTGAAGTGTCCATCAAGAGCCCGACAAAGCAGGAGGCGGAAGCCATCCTGCGCGATGAGATCGCAAAGCAGCTCGACCTGCTTCCGGCGAGCGAAAAGGTGGTGTTGAAGCTGACGATCCCGACGGTCGCCGATTTCTACGCCCCTCTGGTCGCCCACAAGCAGGTCGTGCGCGTCGTCGCCCTCTCCGGCGGCTACAGCCGCACCGACGCCTGCGAAAAGCTCAGCCACAACCACGGCATGATCGCCAGCTTCTCGCGCGCACTGACCGAAAACCTGCGCGTTTCGATGAGCGACGCAGAGTTTGACGCGAGCCTGGCCGAAACGATCAACGAGATCTACGCCGCCAGCGTCAACAAGGCCTGATCCGCGCGCAGCAGTTTCACAACCGGTCGCCTCTGGCGGCCGGTTTTTTGTTGCCATGCATTGTCATCGGTCGATTGTCACGGCGACAAGAATTCCCCTTCTGCCAAGCGGCGGCGATGGCTACTGATTGCGCTCCTGAACCATCGGAGCACGCAATGACCGCCGTTTCCTTCACCACCGTCGATGTCTTCACTTCCACCCGCTTCGAAGGCAACCCACTGGCTGTGATGACGGATGCGCGCGGCTTGAGCGATGATCAGATGCAGAAGATCGCCGCCGAGTTCGGCTATTCGGAAGTGACCTTCGTTCTGCCGCCCGAAAACCCGGAGAATACCGCCCGCGTGCGCATCTTCACGCCGACCACGGAAGTGCCCTTCGCCGGCCACCCCAATGTCGGCACCGCCTATGTGCTCGGCAATCTCGACGACATTTTCGGCCAACCGGTCGGCGCCGTCATGCGCTTCGAGGAGAAGGCCGGCGTGGTCACCGTCGACGTGCGCCGCGAACAGGGCCGCGTCGCCTCGACCGCGATCCGCGCGCCGAAGCCCCTATCGACTGGCAACACTGTCCCTGCAGACACCATCGCCCGCTGCATCGCGATCGACAGCACGAAAGTCAGCACCCGCATCCACCAGCCACTGACGACATCAGTCGGCCTGAGCTTCGTCGTCGCAGAACTCGCCGATCTCGACACGCTCGGCCGCGCCCGGCCGAACCTCGCTTATTTCCAGGATGCGGCCGGCCCAACGCTCGAGGGAAACCACGACTTCTCGCTCTTCGTCTACGTCCGCTCGGCCGACAAGCCCTGGCACATCCGCGCCCGCATGTTCGCCCCGCTCGACAACGTCCCGGAAGACCCCGCGACCGGCAGCGCCTCGGCCGCCCTCGGCGCCTACCTCGTCTCGCTGGAGCCGGAACCCGACATGACGGTATCGCTGACCATCGAGCAGGGCGTCGAGATGGGCCGCCGCAGCCTCATCGGCATCGAGGTGACGAAGACTGGCGGCGTGGTCACCGACGTTGTGATCTCGGGCGCCTGCGTCCAGGTCATGCGCGGCGTGATCGACTGCTGATCGCAACCCGCCTGAACACGACGGATCGACCCTCCCGCGCGCTTGACAGCAATCCGGCGCAAGCGATATCAAACTGGCTATCGGTAATGGATTCTGCCGAGGCCAGAAAAGGCTGAACCGCTTCCTCGACGAAGCCGATGACTCCTACTTCATTTGCCATCGCGCGAAAGGGTAGAGTCATGTTCGAAGTCTTCGTTCCATCGCACATCGCCGGCGATACCGCCCATCATCAAGGGGCAGCACTATGATCGCCTTCTCCGACATTTTCGGCATTCGCGTGCGCCAGCTTCGCGATATCGGCAAGTGGATCGCCGTCATCGTTCCGATGGCAATCGTCGTCGGCTCGCTCTGCGCATTCTTCCTCTGGGCACTCGACCTCGCGACCATCAGCCGCTTCGACCATCCCTGGCTGCTCTACGGCCTGCCCGCCGCCGGCTTCCTCATGGTGCTGGTCTACCAGACATTCGGAAAGTCCGCCGAGGGCGGCAACAACCTGATCGTCGACCAGATCCACGAACCCGGCGCCGGCGTTCCCCTGCGCATGGCACCGCTCATCCTCGTCTCCACCATCGCCACCCATCTCTTCGGCGGCTCGGCCGGCCGCGAGGGCACGGCAGTGCAGCTCGGCGGCAGCATCGCCAGCGCCGTGGCGAAACTCTTCCGCCTGTCGCCCGCCGACGTGAAAATCCTCCTCATGGGTGGCGTTGCGGCCGGCTTTGGCGCGGTATTCGGCACACCGATCGCCGGCGCCATCTTCGCGCTCGAAGTGCTGACCATCGGCCGCATGCAATATGAAGCCCTGATCCCCTGCCTGATGGCAGCAGTCACCGGCGACTGGGCCTGCCATGCCTGGGGCATCGAGCACACGCATTACCACATCGCCTATCTCGCCGACGCGCCCGCCAATATCTTCCATCTCGATGCGATCCTGCTCACAAAGGTCGCCATCGCCGGCGTCATCTTCGGGCTCGCGGCGAAATCCTTCGCGGAACTCTCCCACGCAGCCTCGGCACTGTTCAAGAAGCTCCTACCCTACGCCCCGCTGCGCCCCGTTCTGGCCGGGCTGATCCTGATCGGCCTCGTCCATCTGCTCGGCACTCGCGCTTATCTCGGCCTCGGCGTCTGGTCGCCTGACGCCGCCGATCCCACCATCGCCGGCTTCTTTGCGCCCGGCGTTGTCGACTACTGGAGTTGGCTCCGGAAGGCACTCTTCACCATCGTCACGCTTAGTGCCGGCTTCAAGGGCGGCGAGGTCACGCCGCTCTTCTTCATCGGCGCCGCACTCGGCAATGCGCTGGCAGCCCTCCTCGGCGCGCCGTCCGATCTCTTCGCCGGGCTCGGCTTCGTGGCCATCTTCGCCGGCGCCACCAACACGCCGCTCGCCTGCATGATCATGGGCATCGAGCTCTTCGGCGCCACCCACGCCGTCTACCTCGCCGTCGCCTGCTTCCTCGCCTATCTCTGCAGCGGCCATTCGAGCATCTATCTGGCCCAACGCCTCGGCGTCCCGAAGCGGCGCGCCATCAGCCCCATCCCCTCAGGCGTCTCGCTCCGCCATATCAGGGAGCGGAAGGTGCCGGCTGTCGAAGGTGTCGAGAAATGACAAAATGAAAACGCCCGCCACGAGAATGCGGCGGGCGACTTGTTCTGCATTCGGCTACGCGGCACTTGAAAACAGATAAGGTCGGCGCTCGGTCTCGCTCGCCTTGAAGGAATGCCGCAGATGCAGCAGATCCTTGCGCGCGATCAGCCCGACCAGCCGCTTCGTCTGCGGATCGATGACGGGGATGCGTCCCTCACCCGAGTTCAGCATGATATCCGTGACATGCCCGACCGTATCATCCGCAAGCGCATAGGCGATCTCGGCGTTCGAGGTCGCGTCGACAACGCTGGCATCATCTGCCACGTCCTGCTGATGCCACCGCAGCACATCGGCGCGGGAGACCAGGCCGAGCAACACGCGCTGCTCGTCGACGACGGGATAGACGCGATGCGTCTTCTCGGCCGTCTCGAAGAAGGTCTTCACCTCACCCACGGTCTGCCGGGCAGAGAGCACGTCGACATCGACGATCATGATGTCGCGGGCGCGTGTCAGCTCGAACGGATCGATACCGTATTCGCGCGTGATGTGCTGGCCGCGCCTAGCGATCTTTTCCGTGAGGATCGACCGCCGGAGCACGAGTACCGTCACCGCATAGGCGGACACCGTGGCGGCAAGGAGCGGCAGAAGCGCCGACAGGTCTCCGGTCAGCTCCACCGCGAAGAAGGTTCCGGTCAACGGCGCGCGCATCGTGCCGCCCATCATCGCGGCCATGCCGATCAGCGCCCAAAAGCCCTGGTCGCCTGGCAGAAACAGCCCGGCCAGCCAGCCGATCGCCCCACCGAAGATGAGCAGCGGCGCCAGCACGCCACCAGAGGTGCCGGATGACAGCGCGATCAGCCAGATCGCCACCTTCACGGCGAGGATGGTGAGGACGGCGACCGGAAGCACGTTGCTGTGCAGCAGATCCTCTATGATATCGTAGCCGACGCCAAGCGCGCGCGGCTCGATCAGCCCGCCGAGCCCGATGAACAACCCGCCGATCGCCGGGCACCACATCCAGTGAACAGGCAAGGCCTCGAACAGGTCCTCGACCTTGTAGAGGAGCACCGTCAGAAGACCGGACGCGAAGCCTGTGAGAATGCCGAGCCCGGCGCAGAGCGCAATCCCCCACCAGGGCAGGTTCATGTCGAAATGCGCGGGAAACAGCGGACCGGCGCCAAACAGAAACGGCCGCCAGCAAGCGGACACGCAGGCAGCCACGGCAACCGGAATGAAGCTTCTCGGTTTCCATTCGAACAGCAGCAATTCGACCGCCAGGAGAAGTGCCGCGATCGGCGTGCCGAAGATCGCCGTCATCCCAGCGGCAGCCCCCGCCACCAGCAGAGACTTGCGCTCCGCCGAGCTCATCTCGAAGCATTGCGCGAAGAGCGAACCGATCGCGCCGCCGGTCATGATGATCGGCCCTTCAGCTCCGAACGGGCCACCGGTGCCGATCGAGATCGCCGACGACAGCGGCTTGAGCACCGCCACCTTCGGCGACATCCGGCTTCCGCCGATCAGGATGGCCTCGATGGCCTCAGGGATGCCGTGTCCCCTGATCTTCTCCGAGCCGAAGCGCGCCATCAGCCCGATGATCAGGCCGCCGATGACAGGCACGACAAGCATCCACAGCGACGGACGCGCATGCGCCAAGCTCTCGGCAACGAGGCTGAACTTTCCGAACCAGACGACATTCGAGACAAGTGAGATCAGGCTGACCAGCAGCCACGCCGCAAACGCGCCGCCGGTGCCGACGACGACGGCCATCGCGATCAGCGCCAACACGCGCCTGTCGGTGGTGAAATCGCCCGCCGCGCGGCGCGGCAGCAGGGAGGCGGCATTGGGGGATGTATCGGGAGGAAGAGATTTTGGGGGCATCGTCGATCCTGTCTGGTGTTTATCTGCGCGCTCAAATATATCGTATTACGATACAAATCAAGAGACCGATCCCTCGCGTCTCATAACGCGCGCACCTCGCGCCGCGGGCTTTGCGGATGGCGGCGATAACGGCTAGAGATCGCCCTAACTTTCATGGGCGTTGACGGAAGGATGTGGCGATGCGGGACGATCTGTCGGAGGAGGATTACGAAGCGCTTGCGAACCTTCGCCACACACTGCGCCGTTTCATGGATTTCAGCGCCTCGGCCGCGCTTGAAGCCGGCCTGCCCGCGCAGCAGCATCAGGCGCTGCTCGCCATCAAGGGACACCGCGCCCCCGATCCGATGACCGTCGGGCTGCTCGCAGAACGGCTGATCATCGCGCCGCATACCGCCACCGAACTGGTAGGGCGTCTCGAGGCAGCCGGCTACGTCAGCCGCCGCCCCGACCCCAACGACCGCCGCCGCCAGACGCTCATGCTGACCGACCAGGCCGAGGCCGTCCTCAACCAGCTGACGACCATCCACCTCAAGGAAATCCGCGAAATGGCGCCGCGCCTGATCGGCATCCTCCAGAGCATTCAGGAGGAAACGCCGCTGCCGGATGATCCGTGGTCGGCATAAGATGTCGACGACGCCTCGGACAGCCCCTCAAGGCGCTCCGTTGATCTCGACGATGTTGAGATCAGGGTCGCGAAGATAAAGCTGCGGGAACCCGGCCAGCCCGGTGCGGAAAACCAGCATGTGCTTGGGATCGCCTTCGGGCAGATCCCCGCTGAAGCCGAGGGCGGCGAGGCGTTCGAGAACGCCCTCGAAGTCATCGGTCCGAAACGCGAAGTGCCAGTCGTTGCGATCGATGACCGGCCGTTGCCGGAAGGTGCCCTCGGGATGCACGACGAGGTGGACCTGCAGACTGCCGCAGGCGAGCCACGCCCCTCCCACCGGAAAGTCCGGCCGAGGGATTTCGGAAAGACCAAAGACATCGCGGTAAAACGGAAGAGATGTCTCCAGGTCATCAGTGATGATCGACACGTGATGCAGGGCAAGCATGTCCTCTCCCCCAAGAAGCGTCCAAGCAACCATCACAATAGCCGAAACAGCAGCCTGACACCATCTGAGGGGTCACCCTCTTCCCGCGACCGGCGTCTCCACAACCAATTGCGCCTAAACAAACAGATCCCGCCCAAGCAGCGCAAGCGCCCATATCGCGAAGGCAAACAGCGCGATCTTCCAGAAATCCGCGCGCTTTCTGAGGCCCGGAAGACCGAGCGGCTTGATCAGGTGCACCACCATCGCAAGCATCAGGAGAAGCGCGATCAGCTTCGTCATGTCTTTATTTTTCCATATGTTCTTGATGTCACAGGACGGACATTATTTCGCGCGACGAGTGGCTCTAAATACGCCGTAAAGGCATTCGGGGAGACAATCAACATTTCAAAGACTGGGCAGCATCGTGTGCTGCCATATGTCTTTGTGCATGTAAGCTGAGTTGCATGGGGGGCCAATGAAACGAAATCTTCTATCCGTCGCCGCACTTCTGTTCGGCACGCTCTTTCTGTTCATGGGCAATGGCCTGCAAGGCATCCTCCTCCCCGTCCGCGGCAATCTCGAAGGTTATGCGACCACCACGCTCGGCCTGCTCGGCACTTCCTGGGCAGCAGGCTTCGTCATCGGTTGCCTGGTTGCGCCGAAGATGGTCAGCCGCGTCGGACATGTGCGCGCCTTCTCCGGCTTCATCTCGATCATCGCCATCATCGCGCTGGTAAGCGGCATCGCCGTTCATCCGGTCTGGTGGGTGCTCTTGCGCGCCGTCACCGGCTTTGCCACGGCCGGCACCTCGATGATCATCGAGAGCTGGCTGAACGAACGCGCGACAAACGAGAGCCGCGGCGCGATCTTCTCGCTCTATATCGCCATCACCTTGATCGGCGTCGTCGCCGGCCAGATGATGATCCCGCTCGAGGATGTGCGCACACCCATCCTCTTCATGATCTGCGGCATCTTCTATTGCATCGCCATGCTGCCGACGCTGCTGTCGACCGCCGCCTCGCCGCAGCCGCTGAAGGCCGTGAAACTCGATCTCAAGGCGCTCTATCGCAATTCGCCGGTCTCCTGCCTCGGCATTCTCCTGGTCGGCATTGCCAACGGCGCCTATGGCACGCTGGGCGCCGTCTTCGGCGCCGGCGCCGGCCTCTCGGATACCTCGATCGCCATCATGATGAGCTCGACCATCTTTGCTGGCGCCGTCATGCAGCTTCCGGCCGGTCGCCTTTCCGACCGCATCGACCGCCGCTACGTGCTCGCCGCCATGTCGGCGATCGCAGCCCTCGCCGGGCTGATGCTCGTCGTCCTCCACCCCTCCTCGCCCGCCTTCATCATCACGCTGGTGGTACTTTACGGCGCGGTTGCCAACACGCTCTATCCGATCGCCGTCGCCCACGCCAACGACTACGCCTCCTCGGAAGACTTCGTGAAGGTCTCCGGCGGCCTGCTGCTGCTTTACGGTATCGGCACCATCATCGGCCCGACGATCGGCGGCCCGGTCATGTCGATGGCAAGCCCGCACGCACTGTTCCTGGTGACCGCGCTCGCCCACGTGCTGATCACCGCTTACGCGATCATCCGCAGCCGCGCGCGCGCCGCCATTCCGGCAAGCGACCGCGACGCCTTCACCACCATCCCGACAGCCACATCGCAGATGATGACGCCCGAGGGCATGACGCTGGCCGATCGCGGGCAGAACAAGACGCCGGAGCCGCCGATGGAGCCGGCAACCCGATAGACTTGGAATGCGGAGACCGCCGGGCGCTTGCCCGCCGACACGAGGACGGAGGACCGAACATGAGCTTCATGGATGACGACCGGCCGCAGAAGAAACCGAATCACGAGATCGGCATGGACCTGTCGATGATGTCGGTGGACGAGCTCAACGCGCGTATCGACATGCTCAAGGCCGAGATTTCGCGCATTGAGCAGGAAGCGGCGCGCAAGGCATCGGGAAGATTGGCCGCAGAAAACCTCTTCAAATCCTGAGCCGGCAAAACCCCGGATTTGATTTATAGCCGCCGCGCAAGTGTTAATTCGGCACACACTTAATGAGGCGTTAAGCTTTCTAATGTATTGATGTGCTCATCCGGACTTGCTCTGGATCTCAGACAGTTTCCCATGCGGTGAATTGGTCTGATTTTTCTCCCTGTTTTACCTTGAGAGCCGCTTTTGCGGCTCTCCTTTTTCGCATTGGCTGGGGACGAAAACCACGAAACTGTGGAAGTTAACCCTTTATTAAGAAACGCCTTGCGCTATTAGGCTAAAACTACCATCTTTAAAGTCATTAAGGCCGACCGGTGAAACCTTTTGGGACCGGCCTGCGTTACCTGATCAATAAGTAGATGCGTGCAACAGGGACCCTTTAAATGTCAGAGCTTGGATTGAACACGATCAGTTTTGCAGGACGCGCTGCCGCATCGTCGCAGTTTAAGACATTGTACTCCGAGGGCATGTCGCTGGTCGAAGAGACCGCCGCCTATCTGGATGGCAATGGCCGCACCGCATCCAAGGTTCTGCCGCGCATGGCATCGGTTCTCTACGCAGCAGAATCCATGCGCCTCACCACCCGCCTTATGCAGATGGCCTCCTGGCTCCTCCTGCAGCGCGCCGTCAACAATGGCGAAATGTCGCGCGATCAGGTTCTGGCCGAAAAGAACAAGGTCCGCCTCGACGGCTTCAACGTCGACCGCAATGCTCCGGGCTGGGGCGACCTGCCGGAAGCCTTCCGCGACCTGATCGAACGCTCGCTGCGCCTGCAGAACCGCGTCGCCCTGCTCGACCGCGAAATCTATCGCCCGAACGAAGCAGCGATCGTGCCTGATAACCAGAACAGCGTACAGGCCCAGCTCAGCCTGCTGCAGACGGCATTCGGCAACAACTGATCCATTCAAAGTAGACTGCATAAACCGGCTGCGTTCCCTGCGCGGCCGGTTTTTTGTTGTCTGGACCTCAGCCGCCAAACGGCTTTCAGCTTGAGAGCATAGCCCAGACGCAAAAAAGCCCCGCTTTCGCAGGGCTCCTTCGAAATCAGTGCAACAGCAGCGATTAGAGGCCGAGGCCGCCGAAACGCTTGTTGAACTTGGAAACGCGGCCACCGCGGTCCATGAGCTGCTGATTGCCGCCCGTCCAGGCCGGGTGCGACTTGGAATCGATTTCGAGGTTCATCACGGCGCCTTCAGAACCCCAGGTCGAGCGGGTTTCGTATTCGGTGCCGTCGGTCATGACTACCTTGATGGTGTGGTAGTCGGGATGGATTTCAGCCTTCATAACAATCTTCCTGCGATGTCACGTCCATTTGACGCACCACGTTGCGACAAGAGGACCGATTGAATAAATGAAGCCGCAGTCGCTACTGGCTACGGCTTCCCATTAGGATGCGGTGCCTATACATGAAGGCCATTAGGATAACAAGAGCCATCGACCGTGTTGCACGGTGTTGAAGGCTGCTGGAGATTGAATTGACAGACGCAATGCAGACCGAGAAGAAAAAGTCCCGCTCGCTGAAACCTCTCGGCAGACTGACGCCTTACGTCATGCGTTATCGCGGCCTCGTCACCGGCGCCCTCTTCTCGCTGGCGCTCGCCGCCGTCACCTCGCTGGCGCTTCCGCTTGCCGTGCGGCGCATGATCGACCACGGCTTCAGCCACTCCGACGGCCGCTTCATCAACAGCTACTTCGTCATGCTCATGGTCATGGCGGTCGTTCTCGCCATATCGAGCGCGCTGCGCTACTTCTTCGTCATCACGCTTGGCGAGCGCATCGTCTCCGATCTCCGCCGCGACGTCTTCGCGCATGTGACGCGGTTGTCCGCCTCCTTCTTCGACGTCAACCAGTCCGGCGAAATCGTCTCGCGGCTGACGGCCGATACGACGCAGATCAAGTCCGCCGTCGGCGCCACCGCCTCGGTCGCGCTGCGCAACATGATCCTGTGTCTCGGCGCCATCGTCATGATGGTCGTCACCTCGCCGAAGCTCGCCAGCCTCGTGCTGTTGGCGATACCCCTTATCGTCTTCCCGCTGGTCGCCTTCGGCCGCTCGGTGCGCAAGCGTTCGCGCGCGGCACAGGATACGCTGGCCGAAGCCTCCGCCTTCGCCAACGAAACCATCGCCGCTACCCGCACTGTCCAGGCCTTCGGCGGCGAAACGGCAGCAGCAAACCGCTATGGAGCAGCCGTAGAAGCCGCCTTCACCGCCGCCCGCGCCGCCATCCGCTCGCGCTCGCTTCTCACGGGCATCGCCATCACGTTGATCTTCGGCAGCGTCGTCGCCGTCCTCTGGGTCGGCGCGCACAATGTGCTTGAGGGCACGCTGTCTGCCGGCACGCTCGGCCAGTTTCTGCTCTATTCCGTCATCGCCGCCGGCTCGCTCGGCGCACTGTCGGAAGTCTGGGGCGAGCTGTCGCAGGCAGCCGGCGCCGCCGACCGCCTGACCGAACTGCTCGACGAAGTCTCCCCGATCGTAACGCCAGCCAACCCGACCGCCCTGCCCGATCCGAGCCTCGGCCGCGTCGAGTTCACAGACGTCCACTTCGCCTACCCCTCGCGCCCCGACACATCGGCGCTGCATGGCCTGAGCTTCGCGGTCAAGCCGGGCGAGACTGTCGCCATCGTCGGCCCGTCCGGCGCCGGCAAGACCACCATATTCTCGCTGCTGCTGCATTTCTACGACCCGCAGCAGGGCGCCGTCATGATCGATGGCGTCGATGCGCGCCAGACCGATACCGACGGCCTGCGCAAGCGCATCGCCATCGTCCCCCAGGACGTCACTATCTTCGCAGCCTCCATCCACGACAACATCGCCTTCGGCCGCCCGACCGCCACGCGCGAGGAAGTCCGCGCCGCCGCCATCGCCGCCCAGGCCGACGAGTTCATCGCGCGGCTCGGTGAGGGCTACGACACCACGGTTGGCGAACGCGGCATCATGCTGTCGGGCGGCCAGCGCCAGCGCATCGCCATCGCCCGCGCCATCCTCAAGAACGCCCCGATCCTGCTCCTCGACGAAGCTACCTCGGCGCTGGATGCTGAAAGCGAAACCCTCGTCCAGCGCGCCCTAGATGGCCTCATGGAAGGCCGCACCACCCTGATCATCGCCCACCGCCTCGCAACCGTCCTCAAGGCCGACCGCATCCTGGTCCTCGATCAGGGCCGCGTCGTCGAGGAAGGCACCCACCAGAGCCTCGTGCGCCACGGCGGCATCTACGCCAAGCTGGCCCGGCTGCAGTTTGATGCGGGTGCGGAGGAGCTGCTTGCGGCGGTGAAGTGACGGTCGGAGTGAGGTTTCCACTAGGGATTGAAATCCCAAAGGCGTTACAATAGCGTTGAACCATATCCAGAGCGCGGGAGGTCAGGCACTATGAACAGCAAAAGTCCTAAGCCGCTTCCGCGCTTCTCTACCGACCAGCAGGCCGAGGATTTCGTCGCCGATGCAGATCTGACCGAATTCGATCTCTCCTCCGGCCGCGACATATTGTTTGAGAGAAGCCAGCCTCCTCAAGGACACACCCACCCAAACATCCCGATGGAATAATTGGATTTTTTGTTTTAGGCTGCGCTTGCAGATTTAAACAACATCCTGATTCCGGGAGACAATCGATGTATAAGTTCGAAGTTTATAAGGACAAGGCAGGCGAGTTCCGTTTCCGTTTCAAGGCATCGAACGGCGAGACGATGTTCGGCTCCGAAGGCTACAAGGCCAAGGCGTCGGCGCTGAACGCCATCGAATCCATCAAGAAAAACTCTCCCGGCGCCGTCATCGACGACACCACCAAGGCGGCTGACGCCTGATACATCAAAGGCGGCACCTCAGGGCGCCGCCTTTTTCTTTTGTGCTGCTGGGCCATGAACGGTTGCGATGCCGCGCCGTTACTTGCGCAAGCGCAACTCACCCCGTCACTTCTCGGTCAGCTTCAGCTCGATACGTCGGTTGGTCGCCCGCGCTTCGGGCGTATCGCCGGGCGCAATCGGCTGATACTCGCCGAAGCCGGCGGCTACCAGCCGGTCGGCCGGGACGCCCTGCGCGATCAGGAACTTGACCACCGAGATCGCGCGCGCCGAAGACAGCTGCCAGTTGTCGGCGAAGCGGCCGGTGCCGGCGAGCGGCACGTTGTCGGTATGACCATCGACACGGAGCACCCAGTTGATCTCCGGCGGAATTTCCTTGGCGACGTCGAGCAGCGCTGCCGCGAGCTTGGCCATCTCCGTCTGGCCGTCTGGATTGAGATCGGCGCCGCCGGAAGGGAAAAGCACTTCCGACTGGAAAACGAAACGGTCGCCAACGATGCGTATGTTCTCGCGGTCAGACAGGATCTCACGCAGCCGTCCGAAGAAGTCCGAGCGGTAACGGTTGAGCTCCTGTACGCGCGCGGCAAGCGCCACGTTGAGGCGGCGGCCGAGATCGGCGATCTTCGTCTGCGACTGCTGGTCCTTCTGCTCGGAGGCCTGCAGCGCCACCTCGACGGCGGCGATCTGGTTGCGCAGCGCCGCGATCTGCTGGTTGAGCAACTCGACCTGGCTCATCGCCCGGTCGCTCATCTGTTTCTGTTCGTCGAGCTCCTTGGTGAGCGAGCCGATCCGCTGCTGCGCCGCGTCCTGGCCGCCGGAGCCGGCCGAAAGCAGCGACTGCAGCCGCGAGCGCTCGCCCTCGGCGGTCGCAAGCGAGGCCTGCAGGTTGGCGACACTATCCTCGAGATCCTGCTTGCTGCCCTTTTCGAGCGCGAGCAGCTGCGTCAGTTCGTTGATCTGGCTGTTCAGCCGGTTCATCACCTCGTCGCGGCCGGATATTTCGCGGCTGAGAATAAACTGCCCGACGACGAACACCGTGAGCAGGAACATCACCGCGATCAGAAGCGTCGACAGCGCGTCGACAAAGCCGGGCCAGTAGTCGACCGTGCGTTCGCGGCGACGGTTGCGGGCAAAAGCCATGGCTTACTTGCCCTCGCTCTTTTCGGTCTGTGGCATCCGTTGCGGCCGGTCGGTCGCCGCGTGCTTTTCCTGCGCACCGATCCGTTCGGCCAGCCGGTCGAGCGTGCGGCGCATGGCCTTAGCCTCGTCCTGCTGCGCCTCGATCCAGTCGCGCAGCATCTGCTGCTCATTGCGCATGTTCTTGACCAGCCCCTGTATACCCTCGGCGAGATTGGCCATGGCCGCGACCGAACGCTGGCTGCCGCCGC
>NZ_DDHH01000199.1:0-1338 GCF_002338015.1 Rhizobium sp. UBA1881 | reverse complement strand
CGCCGCCCTCTTCCGAGACCTTCTGCATGTATTCAGACAGCGCGCGGATCTCTTCCGGCGAAACGCCGCCCTTTGTGTCGATCACGGGGGCCGCGAGGTCGGAGCCGACATCGGTCACCGACGACAGCCAGTTTTCCAGCTCGGTATAGAAGCGGTTCTGCGCGCGGCCGGCCTGCAGGTCGAGGAAGCCGAGGATGAGCGAACCGGAAAGACCGAGCAGCGACGACGAGAACGCCTGCCCCATGCCCGAAAGCGGCTGCGACAGCCCTTCTTTGAGCGAGGTCAGAACATCGGAAGACCCGCTCGTGCCGGCATCCAGCGACTGGATGACCGAACTGATCGAGCCGATTGTCCCGATCAGGCCCCAGAAGGTGCCGAGCAGACCGAGGAAAACGAGCAGACCGATCAGATAGCGCGAGACGTCGCGGGATTCGTCCAAGCGGTTGGCGATCGAATCGAGAATGGACCGGAAGGCCGTGGTCGAGATGCCCGCAGCAGAGGAGGTACGGCTGCCGATCAGCGTGCGCATCGGCGCGAGCAGCTTCGGGTTGCGGTTGACCTTGTCGGCGCTGCCGGCGGCGCGGAACGAATTGAACCAGCGCACCTCCGGCCGAAGCGACAGCACATGGCTGAAGACAAGGATGATGCCGATGCCGAGAACGCCGAGAATGAGGCCGTTCAGCCCCGGATTGTGCATGAAGGCCGTCTGCGCCTGGCGGAACAGGATGGATGCTATGAACCCGACGATGACGAGGAACAGCACCATCGTCCACAGAAAGGGCATCGGGCTGGATAGCTTATAGCTGTAATTTCCCGTGGTTTTCTCGGTCGAGCCGAACTCCGCCACATTCACATTTTCCATAGATTCCGCAGCCTCCGGCCTCACCACAGCCGGAGACTAGATCATCATTGTGCCGAATTGAAGTATGCGGAACGAAAAAGCCTGTCTTTATAACAAAGACTTACCGGCTGGGCACAGGACGCTTGGCAACTTCCATCAGCGCCTTCTGGATGTACTCGTTCCCAGCCACGACGTTGCCGGTCTCCAGAATAGAGTTGCCGCCATCCCAATCGCTGACATAGCCGCCGGCTTCGCGAATGAGCAGGATGCCGGCCGCGATATCCCAGGCCGAAAGGTCGGTTTCCCACAAACCGTCGAAACGTCCGGCCGCGACATAAGCGAGATCGAGCGAGGCCGCGCCCATGCCGCGCACACCGGCGACTTCGCCCATGACGTGCCGGAGTTCGACCAGGAATTTACCGTGGTTGCCACGGCCGAGATGCGGAACGCCGCAGGCGACGACCGAATCCGAGAGCACGCGACGCGCGCCGACGCGC